>CAMNCR010000035.1 GCA_946534455.1 uncultured Clostridia bacterium
GCGGTCTGCAGGTCCGGGTTGGCGTAGCTCCGCGGCCGGAACCGGGTGGACTGCCGCCCGGTATCGAAGCCGAAGCCGCCGAAGGGGCCGAACCCGAAGCCGAAATCCCCGAAGGGGTTTCCCGACTGCCCCTGATATCCGTCGGAATCCTGATCCCAGCCGCTCCGCTGATAGGAGCCGAAGGGATTCTGATACCCTCCGCCGGCGCCGCCGCTACCGCCGTAGGAACTGCCATAGCCGCCGGAACCGCCGCCGCCATAGCCGCCTGCGCCTCCGTAGCCGCCATAGCTGCCGTAGCCGCTCTGGGGCCCGCGCCCGCCGTTTTTGCGGATCTGCAGCGCCTGGGTATAGGCCTCGTTGACCTCGCGCATCTTCTGCTCGGCTGCCTTGTCCCCGGGATTCAGGTCGGGATGGTATTTTTTCGCCAGCTTCCGGTAGGCGGCCTTGATTTCATCCTCGGTGGCGGAGGAGGAAACGCCCAGAACCGCAAAGGGATCATTCATGCCGCGACTTCCCCCTCTCCTTTTTCTCGTTCAGCAGCGTGTACCGCTGCCAGGCTCCGCTGTAGAGCACATTGCGCAAAAGCGCCAGATGCTTTTCCAGCGGCAGCACCTCAAAATGCGCCGCCGCCTCCCCGATGAACATCTCCAGCGTGTCCAGACAGAAGGCCTCGTAATCCTCCCGGTCATGGAAGCCGGTCAGCGGATTGAACCGGTGCCGCTTCCGGTCGGCGTCGTAGTCCTCCCAGGCGTCCATCCAGAACACGAACCGGCCCAGCCCCCGGCCCAGCTCCCGCAGCTCCGCGGCCCACAGATCCTTCTCATCCGGCACGAAGACCTCGCCCAGCATCTCCCCCGAAAGGTTACACAGCCGGTCCGGGGAGGGATGGGGCTGCTTCTCCTCCGCCCAGAGCGCGGCCAGGCTCTCCGCCACGACGCGGCTCTGCCGGGGCCAGGCGGCCTCAAGGCGCGAGAGCGTGGGCTTCAGCCAGCGCAGCCCGGCCCTGCCGGCCAGCGCATGGTCGTCCGCCCACTGATCCTGACATTTATAGTACGTCAGCAGCAGGTTCATGTCCGCCGCGTAATCCACCATGGCGGAGCGCACAAAGGGGCGCGGGGCCAGCGGATGCACGGCGCAGCGGCCGCGGCAGGCCTCCTCCTCCGGCTCATACAGGGAGGTCAGCAGCAGGGCCAGGAAGGTCATGTCGTTGCTGAGGGTGATGCGCCCGGCCGCGCCCGTTTTCCGCGACAGCGCGTGGCAGACGCCGCAGTACGCCGCGCGATAGGTCTGCTGCTGCTCCTCGGACAGCGCGTTCAGCACCGGGGCAATATATCCAAACAAGCGCTCACCTCCTCCTGTCCGGCCCGGAGGCGCGCCCGTCAGGCGTCAAAGGCGCCGTCATCGTGCTCTCCCTCGCTGGGATTGACATAGGACCCGACGGCGTTCAGCAGCCGCTCCAGATCCTCCGAGGCGCTGCGCATGCGCGGCAGATCCTCCGCGGAGAGGGCGGACTCCAGCGCCCCGATGGCGCCGTCCAGCCGGGTCTGATCCTCCGGCTTCAGCTTTTTGCGGGCCCGCCGGGCCTGGTTGAGCAGGCTCTCGGCCGCGTCCTTCGCCTGGGCGCTCTTCTTGCGCTGCTGATCCTCGGCGGCGTAGCGCTCCGCGTCCCGGATGGCCTGATCGATTTCGGAGCGGCTCATGTTGCCGGAGCCGGAGATGGTGATGTTCTGGGAACGGTTGGTGCCCAGATCCTTCGCGCTCACGTGCACGATACCGTTGGTATCGATGGTGAAGGTGACCTCGATCTGGGGAATGCCGCGCAGGGCGCGGCGGATGCCGTCCAGCTTGAACTTGCCCAGGCTCTTGTTGGCCGAGGCGATTTCCCGCTCGCCCTGCAGGACGTTGATCTCCACGCTGGTCTGGAAATTGGCGGCGGTGGTGAACACCTGGGAATGCTGGCAGGGCAGGGGCGTGTTCCGGTCGATGATCTTCGCGAACACGTCGCCCAGCGTCTCAATGCCCAGGGACAGCGGGGTCACGTCGATCAGCACCAGGGAATTGATCGCCCCGGTCAAAACGCCGCCCTGCAGGCAGGCGCCCATGGCCACGCATTCATCGGGGTTGATGTCCCGGGAGGGCTCCTTGCCGGTCAGCCGCCGCACCTCCGCCTGCACGGCGGGAATCCGTGTCGAGCCGCCCACCAGCAGCACCCGGCTCAGGTCCGAGGCGCGCACGCCGGCGTCGGCCATGGCCTGCTGCACGGGACCGCGGGTCGCGGACACCAGGTGCGCGGTCAGCTCGTCAAACCGGGCCCGGGTCAGGGTGGTTTCCAGATGCCGGGGCCCGTCCGCGGCCTGGGCCAGGAAGGGCAGGTTGATGATCGTCTCCTGGGAGGAGGACAGCTCGATCTTCGCCTTTTCCGCCGCCTCGCTCAGGCGCTGCATGGCCATCGGATCCTTTGAAAGATCCATGTGGTGCGCCGAGCGGAACTGCTCCAGCAGGTATCCCACGATGCACTGGTCAAAATCGTCCCCGCCCAGGTGATTGTTGCCCGCGGTGGCCAGCACCTCGATGGTATCGCTGTTGATATCCAGAATGCTGACGTCGAAGGTGCCGCCGCCCAGGTCGTAGACCATGATCTTCCGGGGCTCGCCCTTGTCAAAGCCGTAGGCCAGAGCCGCGGAGGTCGGTTCGTTGATGATGCGCAGCACGTTGAG
>CAMNCR010000036.1 GCA_946534455.1 uncultured Clostridia bacterium
GGAGGGGCGCGCCCGAGGCGCTGTGGGCGCTGTCTCCGGCGGAGGCGGAGAAGGTGCTGGCTGCGGAAAGGGAGAGAACCCGGCTTCCGGAAACGGCGCCGGTTCCGGGCGAAGGCACGCTGTTTCTGCTGGATGAGGCGGAGCGCCTGGCGCTCCGGCTGGGAATCCCCCGGGCGTTTGTGCTGAAGGGCGGAGACAGCGTGCTGGCCGGGCTTTCCGGGCCAGCCGCGCCGGAGGGGGATTCCGGCGCCGGCATCCTGATGCGCCAGCTGATGCAGGCGGCGGAAAGCCGGCTGTGGGGCGCCTGGAAGCGGATTCCCGAGGAGATCTGGATCGAAACCATGAAGGCCTTCCCCCGCTTCATTTCGGAGCACCGGCGATCCTATGGGTATGACGGGTTTGACCGGGCCGGATGGACGGTGCGCCAGGCCGGCGCGCGGATTTTCCGCATCGGGGAGCTGGAGTATGAGCTGGCGGAAACGGAGGCCCGGAAACGGGAGATCGGGGTGCATATTCCCTCCGACGCGAGGCTGGAGCCGGAGCGGCTGAACGATTCCCTGACGCGGGCGGACGCCTTCCTGCGGGAATTCTTCCCGGAATGGGCCGGGCTGCCGAAGACCTGCGAAAGCTGGCTGCTTTCCCCGGTGCTGAAGGAATGGCTGCCGCCGGACTCGCGGATTCTGCGCTTCCAGGAGGCGTTTGACCTGCTGGAGAACCTCCCGGACAATGACGCCGCGCTGGAATGGGTGTTCCATGTGGCGGAAGGCCAGCGGGCAGGCCTGGCGCTGGCCGGGCTCCCGGAGGATACCTCGCTGCAGAAAAACATGAAGGCGCTGCTGCTCTCCGGCGGGAAGCCCGGCGCCGCGTACGGCGTGCTTGCGCGTCCGTTCCGATAACACATGCGTGAGAAGGCGGGAAAAGGAAATGGCCGTGTATATCTGGGATCTGGACGGAACCCTGCTGGATTCCTACGGGGTGATCGTGGAGGGCGCGAGGCTCACCGCGCAGGAGGCAGGGCTGACGGATACGGCGGAAGAGGTGCTCTGGAGCGTGAAGAGGGAATCCGTCACCGCCTATCTGCGGGACGCTAGTGTCCGCACCGGCATTCCCCTGGAGCGGATGAAGGAGCGATACCGCGTCCATACCCATGCGCTGGATGACAGAATCACGCTGGTGGACGGGGCGGCGGAGACCCTGGAGCGGCTTCGGAGCGGAGGCGCGGAGCATTACGTGTACACGCACCGCGGCGCGTCATCCGGGCCGATCCTGAAGCGGCTGGGCATTCTGGAGCTCTTCCGGGACATCGTGACCTCGGAAATGAAGCTTCGGCCCAAGCCCTCCGGGGAGGGCGTGACCTATCTGCTGGACAGATACGGCCTGAATCCGGCGGAGACCTGGTATGTGGGGGACCGGACGCTGGATGTGCTGTGCGCAAAGGACGCGGGCGTAAACGCCCTGCTGTACCTGGAGCCGGATTCCGTGGTGTGCCCCACGGGCCTGGAGGACCGGATCGTCCATTCCCTCCGGGAGATCTGAAGAAAGGTCCCCGGGAAGGCCCGGGGGCAGGAAATTCGTTGAAAAAAGAGCACAGGGGGAGTCGCCCCCTGTGTTTACGGAGCGAAGGAGGGAGGGGACGGCTTCCGTGGCCAGAACACAGGACATGACCGCGGGATCGCCCGTGCGCCTGATTCTGATCTTTGCACTGCCGATCCTGGCGGGAAATCTGCTGCAGCAGCTTTACAGCCTGATTGATTCCCTGATCATCGGGCAGCTGCTGGGGGTGACGGCGCTGACCGCTGTTTCCGCCTCCGGGTGGCTGGACTGGGCTGTGCTGTCCATTCCCATGGGACTGGCGCAGGGCTATTCCATTCACGCGGCCCAGTGCTACGGCGGGAAACAGCTGGATGAATTAAAGAGAACCGTCGGCCAGGGCTATCTGATTTCCGCGGCGGCGACGGTTCTGCTGGAGGCGGCCAGCCAGGTGCTGCTGCATCCCGTGCTGACCTGGATGAATTCTCCGGCGGAAACCCTCCGGCTGACGGAGCAGTATCTGAGAATTATCTATGCCGGGCTGCCGGTTGTGATGTATCTGAACGTGTTCAGCGGTTTTCTGCATGCGCTTGGAAACAGCCGGACGCCCCTGCTGGCGCTGGCCTGCTCCTCCGCGGTCAATATCGGACTGGACTGGTGGTTTGTGGGCTCCCTGGGGATGGGAACCAACGGCGGCGCTTATGCGACCGTTCTCGCGCAGACGGTTTCAGCGGTCATCTGCCTGCGTGCTGTGGTCCGGATTCCGGAGCTTCGACCGGCGCGCGCGGATTACCGCCCGGATGTGCGGATGATCCGGAAATTGACCCGCCTGGGTTTTCCGATCGCGTTTCAGAATCTGATCATTTCGGCGGGCGGCCTGGTGCTGCAGGGGATTGTCAACGCTTTCGGGTTCATTTTCATGGCCGGATACAACGCGGCGGCCCGGCTGCAGGGTCTGGTTGAAATCGCGGGGTCTTCTCTGGGAAACGCTGTCGGAACCTATACCGGACAGAACATCGGCGCGGAAAACATGGACCGGGTTCGCCTGGGCCTGCGGAAATCCGCATGGATCGGGCTCGGCCTGGCGCTGGCGGTTGGCGGAATCGTGGCCGGATTCGGGCGGCCGATTCTGAGCCTGTTTATCAGGGCCGAAGCCGACGTGGCGGAGCAGGTGCTGGCGGTCGGAGTCGACTTTCTGCGAATCATGGCGGCCGGCCTCCCGATGCTGTATCTGCTGTTTGTCTACCGCTCCACGCTGCAGGGCATGGGGGATACCGTCATTCCGATGGTGTCCGGCTTTGTGGAGCTGGCGCTTCGCATCGGGACGGCCCTGCTGCTGCCGCTGCTGCTGCGGGAATGGGGCGTTTACCTGGCGGAGATTTCCGCCTGGATCGGGGCGGGATGCTTCCTGATGGCTGGCTGCTACCGGCGGCTGCGGCTGCTGAGCCGGAAGGGAGCGGGCCATCCGGATGCGGCGGGATGAGTCTGCCGGGCGGACTGAGATTGGACGGAAGGAGCAAACCATGAAAACACTGATCGTTTATTATTCCATGGGCGGCAACACCGAATATGCCGCGCAGAGAATGGCCCGGCAGACCGGCTGGGATCTGCTGCGCCTGGAGCCGGAGAAGGCCTATCCGAGCAGCGGCTTCCGGAAATTCTTCTGGGGCGGAAAAAGCGCGGTGATGGCGGAAAGACCGAAGCTGAAGCCTTAT
>CAMNCR010000037.1 GCA_946534455.1 uncultured Clostridia bacterium
CCGAAATAGGCTTCCCGGAGCGCTTCCGGCGTCAGGGACGCGGAGGGGCCCTCCAGGGAGACCCTTCCCTCCAGCAGGATATAGCTGAAATCCGACATGCGGAGAGCGCGCTGGGTGTCCTGCTCCACCAGGAGGATGCCCATGGCGCTTTCCCGGTTCAGGAGCGCGATGCGCTCATAGATTTCCTGCACCACGATGGGGGCCAGGCCCAGGGAAATCTCGTCAAAGAGCAGGCAGGCGGGCTCCGTCATCAGGGCACGGCCGATGGCCACCATCTGCCGCTGGCCTCCGGACAGGGTGCCGGCCGGATCCTTCCGCTTTTCCTTCAGGGCGGGAAAGAGTCCGTAGACCCGCTCCAGCGATTCGGCCCGGTGCGCCCGGGCCCGCCGGGGATAGGAGCCCACGATCAGATTGTCCTCCACGGACATGCGGCCAAAGCACCGCCCGCCCTGGGGAACGAGGCACAGCCCCCGCCGGGCCACCTCCTCCGCGGGAAGGCGGGTGATGTCCTCCCCCTGAAAGGTGATCCGCCCCGAGGCGGCGGGCAGCAGCCCCGCGAGGGCGCCCAGCAGGCTGGACTTGCCGGCGCCGTTGGCGCCGATCAGGGCGACGACCTGCCCCGGCGCCACGGTCAGCGAGGCATCGGCCACGGCGGTGAAGTCCTCATACTTCACCTGCAGGTGTTCCACCGTCAGCATGCTCCGCCTCCTCTCCCAGCCGGCCCAGATACAGCTCCTCCACGGCGCGGGAACGAAGCACTTCCTCCGGCTCGCCGGTCAGGGCCACCCGGCCCTCCGCCATGCACACCAGCGTATCCGCCGCCCGCAGCATGGTATCCATCATATGCTCAATCCAGATGATCGTGACGCCCTCCGCCTTCAGCGCGGCGACGATCTCCAGGATTTCCGTCACTTCCTCGCTGGACAGCCCCGCCGCGATTTCGTCCAGCAGCAAAAGCCCCGGCCGCGCGCTGATGGCCCGGGCGATTTCCAGGCGTTTGCGGTCCAGCAGGTTCAGAGAGCCCGCCAGAACATCCTTTTTCTCCAGCAGATGGGCTTTGGCCAGCGCGGCCCGGGCCGCCTCCCAGCTGTCCCTGCGGGAGGAGGCGAGACCGAAGGCCGCGGCGGTCAGGGTGTTTTCAAAAACCCGCATGCGGGCAAAGGGCCGGGGCACCTGAAAGGTGCGGCCGATGCCCAGGCGGCAGCGGGCATCCGGGGACAGGCGCGTGATATCCCGGGCGGAAAGGATGATTTTCCCCGCGGTGGGGCGGATCATGCCGCTGATGGCATTGAGAAGGGTGGATTTGCCGCTGCCGTTGGGACCGATGATGCCGGTGATCTGTCCCTGCGGGATCTGCAGGCTCAGATCATGCAGAACGGAAAGGCGCGTATAGCCGGCCGTGAGGCCTTTGATGGTCAGAATCGGTTTGCTTGGCAATGGATCTGTTCCCTTCCCCCTGGCCCCCTGCTCCGTTTCGCGGCCGCGCTTCCCGGCGGTCTTTCCTGACGGAGACGGGGGTTTTTCTGGTTTCCGCCCGCAGCGGGATCCCGGTTATTCCTTCATGGTGGCATTGTAGGGCCAGTACTCGCCCGTGATGGGCACCTCCGGATAGAGGGAGTTGTCCAGGATCTTCAGGACGAGCTCCCCGTTTTCGCGCTGCCACTGGCCACCGGTGAGCACGGTGGGGCTGTAGGTCAGGCCGTGCATCTTCTCCGTGTATTTGACCGGGCCCACCAGGGTCATCACGTCCAGGGAGGCGATGGCGTCGCGAACCGCTTCGCGCTTCGTGGTGCCGGCCTTGCGGAAGGTATGCACCGCCAGCTCCAGCGCCTCATAGGCATAGGCCGCGGGCTGCGGCATGGTGCGACCGTTATGGTCCGCGGCGTACAGTCGGTCGATCTCCGCGCAGGAGACGCCGGTGAGCTCGGAGGTGTAGGGATTGGTGGGCGCCCACCAGACCTGGGTCATGATGCCGTCCGCCAGCTCGCCCAGCGCCTCCACATCCGAGGCCAGAAGGCAGCACTTGCCCATGGTGACGCAGTCCACCCGGACGCCCGCGGAAATGATGGCATGATAGGCATTCATGAAATCCGGCGGGATGTTCGTGCCGGCGATGACGTCGATTTCCTCCGCCCGGAACTGATTGGCCACGTTGGTAAAGTCCGTGGTGCGGGAGGGGTACTGGCCGGGATCCACGACCGTGTAGCCGTCCTCCGCCAGGCGGCGGACGAAGATGTCGTGCCAGGCGGTGCCGTCCGCGTCATTGGCGAAGAGGAGGCCCACCTTCGCGCCGGAGCCGGGCGCGTGGCCCGCCTTCTGCCAGAGGGCGCGCTGGGATTCATAGACCTGATCCAGGGTATAGAAGGAGTTGAAGGTCCAGTTGAACTGATCCAGGGACTGGGCCAGCGGATCCACCGGGGACTGGGTGGCGATGCAGGGCACGCCGTAGCGCTCCGCCACCTGCGCCACCGGAATGACGGTGTTGGGCGTCTGGATGGCGATCATGAGGTCCACATGATCCTCCTCGATCAGCTTCTGCGCCAGCTCGGTGCACTTGTTCTGATCCGAGGTGGAATCGTAGACGATGATTTCAAAGGTCTTTTCCTTGCCGTCGACGGTGATGGGGTGCTCCTTCACGTAGTCCGTGAACTGCTTGACGACCCAGTCGCACCCTTCGCCGTTGCCCGCCAGGGCGCCGGTGGTGGGATTCACATAGCCGATTCGGATCGTGCCGGAGCCCTGATCGGCCGTGTTGCCGCTGCAGGCAGCCAGCAGGAAAATCATCGCGAGCAGGATGGAAATCAAAAGCCCTTTTTTCATTGCTGAGACAGCCTCCCCTCATATCCCGGAAACCGGAGTTTCCTCAAACCGTTGTTCCCCGCTGGTTGAGCACCGAGAGATCGTAG
>CAMNCR010000038.1 GCA_946534455.1 uncultured Clostridia bacterium
CGGACCTCCGGGGAGCAGTAGACCGTGGTCACCTGCTCCTGCAGGGCAAGAATATCCTGGGCCGAGCAAACGGGCTGAATCGTGGCCATGGGACGGACGGTGCCGGAATAGCGCTCGAGCACGTCCATCTCCTGCTCCAGGGTGGGATAGCCGATGGAGATGCGCAGGAAGAAGCGGTCCACCTGGGCCTCCGGCAGGGGATAGGTGCCGACAAATTCGCCGGGGTTCTGGGTGGCCAGGACGATGAAGGGCTCGGGCAGGGGATGCGTGATGCCGTCCACGGTGACCTGGTGCTCCTCCATGACCTCCAGCAGGGCGGACTGGGTCTTGGGACTGGTGCGGTTGATCTCATCCGCCAGCACGATCTGGCTCATGACCGCGCCTTCCTTATATTCCATTTCTCCGGTTTTGAAGTTCACGAGGGTGAACCCCGTCACATCGGAGGGCATGAGATCCGGCGTGAACTGGATGCGCCGGAAGGTGCAGTCCAGCGACCGGGCAAGGGCGCTGGCCAGCGTCGTTTTCCCCACGCCGGGAACATCCTCGATCAGCACGTGCCCCTTGCACAGGAGCGCGATCAGCGCATATTCAATGGCTTCCTCCTTGCCGACAATGGCTTTGCCGATTGCCTGCTGCAGGGCGTAAATCATCCGGCCCGGATTCAGCATATCGTCCGTCTCCTTCCATCGTAACGCATTCCGGAGAGATTATACCCGCGATTGAAGAAAGACGCAAGGCATGGTACAATGCGGGGCAGAACAGGGGGTGCGGAGCATGTGCAGAGGGGTCGGGCTGGATGTGTGCGAAATCAGCCGCATGGAGAAGCTGGCGGAGGACGAGCGCTTCCTGAACCGCTTCTTTACCCCGGAGGAGCGGGCCTATCTGGCGGAGCGGGGACGCAACCGGGCCCAGACGCTGGCGGGCCTGTTTGCCGCCAAGGAGGCGCTGCTGAAGGCGCTGGGGACGGGAATCCGCTTTGATCTGCGGGAGATCGAGATCTGCCATGATGCGCTGGGGCAGCCGGGGTACCGGCTGACAGGCGAGACGGCCCGGGCCGCCGGAGAGGATCGGCTGTTTCTGAGCATCAGCCACGACGGGGGCGTCGCGGCGGCCGTGTGCGTCCGGGAGGGACGAAACTGAAAAACCTTGTCAAACAGAAGGAAAAAAACTATAATAAACGTAATATATTTTCCCCTTATAGATGCGCGAATGAAGCAAGAAAGGCGGTACATCCATGACGATTCAGGAAAGTTATGAAAAATGGCTGAAGGACTTTGCGGGGGATGCGGAAACCATTCAGGATCTGGAGGCAATCCGCGGAGACGAAAAGGAAATTGAGGATCGGTTTTATACTGAATTGAGCTTTGGTACCGCTGGCATGCGCGGCGTGCTGGGCGCCGGCATGAACCGGATGAACAAGTACAACGTCCGCAGGGCCACCAAGGGTCTGGCGGGCCATCTGCTGCAGAATCCGGAGGAGGCGCAGCGCGGCGTGGTGATCGCCTACGACAGCCGGCGCTGCAGCGCGGAATTTGCGAAGGATACGGCGCTGGTGCTGTGCGCGGAGGGCGTGCCCGCCTATCTGTTTGACGCGCTTCGCCCCGTGCCGGTGCTGAGCTACGCGGTGCGCCATCTGCACGCAAAGGCCGGCGTGGTGATCACCGCCAGCCACAATCCTCCGCAGTACAACGGCTATAAGGTTTACGGCGAGGACGGCGCTCAGGTGGGGCCGGAGATCGCCGAAAGCATTACGAAGATCATCCGCGCCACCGCGTATACGGACTGCCGCCTGATGGATGAGCAGGAGGCGCTGGACAAGGGTCTGCTGAAGATCATCGGCAACCGGGAGGTGGATGATGACTATGTGGCCCAGATCAAGACGCTGAGCATCAATCCCGAGCTGCTGCGGACCGAGGGGCCGAAGCTGAACATCGTCTACACGCCCCTGCACGGCAGCGGCAATGTGCCGGTTCGCCGGGTGCTGAAGGAAATCGGGCTGACCAACGTGGCCGTGGTGAAGGAGCAGGAGATGCCGGATCCCAACTTCAGCACGATCAAGGTGCCCAATCCCGAGGATCCGGGCGCCTATACGCTGGCCTTCCAGCTGGCCGAGAAGGTCGGGGCCAGCGTCATCTTCGCCACCGATCCGGACTGTGACCGGCTGGGCGTGGCGGTGAAGGACGGCCAGGGAGAATGGCATCTGCTGACGGGCAATCAGATTGGCTGCGTCATGCTGCACTACATTCTCTCCAGCAAGCAGAAGGCCGGGCAGCTGCCCAGGGACGGCGCCGTGGTCAAGAGCATCGTTTCGACCAGCCTGGCCAACCGCATCTGCGAGCATTACGGCGTTGCGATGTTTGAAACGCTGACGGGCTTCAAGTTCATCGGCGAAAAGATTCAGCAGTTCATGGACCGGGGAGACCATACCTTCCTCTTCGGTTTTGAGGAAAGCTACGGCTTCCTGAGCAGCACCTTCGTGCGGGACAAGGACGGCGTGAACGCCAGCCTGCTGATCAGCGAAGTGGCCTGCGCCTGCATGGCGGAGGGCATTACGCTGTACGACCGGGTGCAGGAGATTTTCAGGGAGTTCGGCTACTATGTGGAAAGCGTGGCCTCCACGACCCTGCCCGGCAAGGACGGCCTGACCCGGATGAAGGAGATCATGACCGGCCTGCGCAGCAATCCGCCGGCGGAAATCGGCGGGCTGAAGGTGGTGGCGGTGCGGGACTATCTCAGAGGCGTCCGCACGGAGAACGGAAAGGAAGAGCCCACCGGGCTGCCGACCTCCGACGTGCTCTACTTTGAGCTGGAAAAGGGATGCTGGGTCTGCGTGCGTCCCTCCGGCACCGAGCCGAAGATCAAGCTGTATGTGAACAGCAATGACCGGGATCAGGCCACTGCGGAGGAGATTAACCGGCGGCTGGCGGAGGCCAGCAAGGCGCTGATGGCATAAGGCCCCGGCAGGGGTGAATTTGACCGACGGGAGAGGATCAGTTATGTTTGGCAGGCTGATGAACAACTATTACTACGGCAAGAGCGGGAAGGGAGACTTCCGGAAGGAGGACATGCCCGAAACCCGCTGGCAGCTGTTCTGGGATACGCTGCGGACCCGCCTGAGCGGACTTTGCCGGCTGAATCTGCTGTATGCGCTGATCTTTCTCCCGACGATCATTCTGCTCGTGACGACCTATATGGGCATGCTGAATTCGCTGAACCTGGTGCTGGCGGCCCAGGAGGGCAATCTGCAGGAAATCATCTCGCAGCAGGTCCAGGAGGGCGGGGAGGCGGTGACCATCACCGCGGAGCAGGAGGCGGAGCTGGCGGCGGTGGATCCCCGGCAGCTGATCAGCAGCAGGGCCTTTTCCCTGCTGATCTGGCTGATTCCCTGTCTGGCGATCACCGGGCCCTTTACCGCGGGACTGAGCTATGTGACGCGAAACTGGGCGAGAGACGAGCACGCGTTTATCTGGAGCGACTTCAAGGACGCGGTGAAGGCCAACTGGAAGCCGTCCCTGGTGCTGAGCCTGATCACCTCCGTCCTGCCCCTGATTCTCTATGTCAGCTGGCAGTTCTACGGGGATCTTGCTTCCAGAAATACGATCATGGTCATTCCGCAGGTGCTGGTGATTCTGATTGGGATCATCTGGGCGCTGAGCGTGACCTATATGTTCCCGCTGCAGGTCAGCTATGAGCTGAAGCTGCGGGATGTGATACGCAACGGCCTGCTGCTGGGCGTGGCGAGGCTGCCCATGAGCATCGGCATCCGGCTGCTGCACTGCGTTCCCGCGCTGATCGGCGGCCTGGTGGCCTTTCTGTGGAATCCCTTCTACGGCATGCTGTTCCTGCTGGCGTGGTATCTGCTGATCGGGTTCAGTCTGAGCCGCTTCATCACGGCCAGCTATACCAACGCGGTATTTGACAAATACATCAATTCCCGGATGGAGGGCGTGCAGGTGAACCGCGGCCTGAAGGATCCCGAAGAGGACGACGGGGACGAGGATGAGGAAACAGAGGAGACGGAATCATAATCATGTATCAGGGGTTTGCGGAAATCTATGACGAACTGATGAATGATGTGGACTATGAAGCCTGGGCAGACTACTACTGCAGGCTTCTTGCCATTTTCGGCGTGCGGAGCGGCAAAATCTGCGAATGCGCCTGCGGCACGGGATCCCTGACGCTGCCGCTGTACCGGAGAGGCTTCCAGATGACCGGCGTCGACCTGAGCCGGGAAATGCTCTGGCAGGCGGCCCAGAAGGCGCGGAAGCAGGGCATCGCCATTCCCTTCGTGCAGCAGGACATGAAGGCGCTGAACCTGCACCGCCCCATGGATGCGGTGCTGGCCACCTGCGACGGAGTGAACTATCTGCTGACGGAGGAAGACCTGCTCAGCTTCTGCCGGGCCGCGTGGCGCTCCATCCGTCCCGGCGGCGCGCTGGTGTTTGACGTATCCACGCCGAACAAGCTCAAGCATACCCTGTGCAGAAGCCTGCTCTGGGAGGACCGGGAGAACATCACCTATCTCTGGGCCAACACCTGGCACGAGAAAACCCGGACGGTGGATCTGGATCTGTGCTTCTTCCTGCGGGAGAAGGAGGATCAGTACCGTCGGATGGAGGAGCATCAGACGCAGCGGGCATGGGATGTGCAGACGCTGAAGGAAACGCTCTGGCAGGTGGGATTCCGGGCGGTGAGCTTTTACGGAGATCATTCCCTGAATGCCGCCGAGGAGACCAATCAGCGGTGGCATGTGGCGGCCAGCCGGCCGGCGGATGACTGAAGAATCGAGGACGGAAAATGGTTCAGGACGAATTGCTGCAGATTGATCTGTGTCACGGGCAGGTGCGCGTGATGCTTTGCGAAACGACGGCCCTGGTGCAGCGGGCGGCGGATATTCACGGCGCGTCCCCTGTCTGCACGGCGGCGCTGGGGCGCCTGATGACGGGCACGCTGATGATGGGCATGATGATGAAGGGCGAGGACGAGTCCGTGACGGTCAGCTTCAAGGGGGACGGCCCCATGGGCACGCTGATCGCCGTGGCGGATCATCAGCATGTGCGCTGCTGCGCGGACAACGCCCGGGTGGAGCTGCCGCTGCGCGCGGACGGCAAGCTGGACGTGGGCACGGCGGTGGGCCACGCGGGACGCATGAACGTGATCAAGGATCTGGGCATGGGCAAGCAGTACGTAGGGCAGTGCGAAATCGTCAGCGGGGAGATCGCGATGGACTTCGCGAATTACTTCACGGTGTCCGAGCAGCAGCCCAGCCTGGTGGCGCTCGGCGTGCTGGTGAACGGGGACGCGGTGCTCAAGGCGGGCGGTCTGCTGATCCAGCCGCTGCCCGGATGCCCGGATGAAATCATCGATCAGCTCGAGCTGCGCAGCCCCATGTTTGCGGACATCAGCCGGGAGATGACCTTTGCGGGGATCGATCAGCTGTGCGAGGACTGGTTCCGGGGGATGGAGCCCCGGGTGCTGGAGCGGACGCCGCTGGATTATCGCTGCACCTGCTCCCGGGAGCGCATGGAGCGGGCACTGATTTCCCTGGGCCGGAAGGAGCTGCGGGGGCTGATTGAGGAAGGGCAGGGGGCCGAGCTGGGCTGTCACTTCTGCCACAGTCAGTATTTCTTTACGACCGAGGAGCTGGAGAAGCTGGAGGCACAGAGCACAACATGAGTATGCCGCTGATCAATTTTGACGAGCATTTCGCGGATTTCACCTCCGCCTGGGCGCAGGCACATCAGGAGGATTACCGCACCGTGGACGCCATGGAGGAGGACCTGCCGAAGATCTACATGACGTTCCTGAACACCCGGGCCGGCTGGCTGGGCAATGTGACGCCGGGATCGTACTTTACCCAGTTCGAGGATCCGAAGGTGCTGGTGGACTGGATGGAGCAGTACTGCGAGGAAGACGTGCCCGTGCCGGATCTGCTGCTGGAGCAGATTACCTTTGTCGGGAAGCCCTGTGAAAAGCGGCTGCTTCGCCTGCTGGAGAACGAGGATGCCCCGGATGAGGCACGGATGATCGCCATATCGCTTCTGCGCGAGATGGAAAGCACCCTGCCGAAGATGCTCTATATCAACTGGCAGCTGAACAGAAACCCGCGGGACGAGCTGCGGGATCATGCGCTGGAAAGCCTGACGGAGATGGGAGAAGCCGTGGTGCAGCCGATTCTGCAGCTGTTCCGGCAGGCCAACGACGCGGGCCAGGAGGCGCTGATGGAGGTGCTGAGCCACTTCCCGGGACATCCGCAGATCAACCGGCTGGCCACGGAGATGTTCCGCCGGAAAAAGACGCAGCGCGCGCTCTTTGCCGGCTATCTGGCCAGGCTGGGGGCGGAGGAGGCTCTGCCTGCGCTGCTGGAGGCGGCGGAGGATCCGGAAATGTCCTACCTGACCTTTATCGAGGTCCGGAACGCGATCGAAACCCTCGGGGGCAACTGCCCGGAGCGGGAATTTGAGGATGATCCCGAATATGAAGCCCTGTGGGGGCTGGATCGGACCTGAGAGATGCACATTGCGGAGGATGCCCGACATGGAGGCATCCTCCGTTTCGAAAGAGGAGGAGCGAGGAGCATGCTCTGTCCCAAATGCGGATTCTACACGGAAAAGGAAGAGGCGGTCTGCCCGGAATGCGGAACGGTGCTCCGGGACGCCGAGCTGTCCGCCTCGGGCGGCGCGCGGGCGATCCGCCAGGGCCGGCGCGCCCGGGAGGCCGTTCGTCAGGCGGGGAGCCGAAAA
>CAMNCR010000039.1 GCA_946534455.1 uncultured Clostridia bacterium
CTTCGTTCGCATCTCTTTATGGAGCCCTGTTTCATCAGTGTTTTCAGTCACGGCTGATCGATTTGATCATGAGCCTGTCTGCCCGTGCTCGTTCTCCCAGATCAGCTCCTCCAGGGTCTGATAGAGGTGCTCGGGTTCGACGGGCTTGGAGAGGTGGGCGTTCATGCCGACCTGCAGGGAGCGCTGGACGTCCTCGTCAAAGGCGTTGGCCGTCATGGCGATGATGGGAATGGTCCGGGCGTCCGGCCGGTCCATGGCCCGGATGACCTGCGTGGCCTCCAGGCCGTCCATTTCCGGCATGCGCACATCCATGAGGATCGCGTCATAGGTGCCCGGCGGGCTGCCGGCAAACAGCTCCGCGGCCGCCCGGCCGTTGACCGCGTGGTCGATCTGCGCGCCGCGGGAGCCGATCAGCTCCATGACGATCTCCGCGTTGATCTGAATATCCTCCGCCAGGAGGATGCGGCGGCCCTGCAGATTCGCGCGCTGCTTTTCCCGGAGAATGCTCATGCTGTGGCGGCGGGCGATGCGCATAAACTCATCCAGAACGTTGGAGGCGAAAATGGGCTTGGCCAGGAAGCTGTCCACGCCGGTGTGCAGCGCCTCGTCCATGATCTCGTCCCAGCTGTAGGCGGTGAGAATGATGACGGTGGTTTCCGTATCGTAGCGGCGGCGGATTTCCCGGGCCACCTGGATGCCGTCCATCTCCGGCATCTTCCAGTCCAGGAGCACCAGGTTGAAGGCCTCCTGCTTGGCATGGGCGACCTCCAGCATCTCCAGCGCCGCCGGGCCGTTCAGGGCCGTAGCGGTCCGGACGCCCGCCTCCTCCAGGACGATGAGGGCATGCTCGCAGGCGACCGGATCGTCGTCCACCACCAGCACCCGCAAATCCCGGGGGTTGATCCGGCCCACCGTCTCCATCGCGCGCTCGCAGTTCCGGAGGGTGATGACGACGGTGAACTCCGTGCCCACGTTCTTCTCCGAGGTCACGCTGATGTTCCCGTTCATGAGCTCCACCAGGTTCCGGGTGATGGCCATGCCCAGGCCCGTGCTGCCATACTTGTTCTTGCGGCCGCTGTCCTCCTGGGTGAAGGCGTCGAAAACCTTCGGAAGAAAGTCCGGATCCATGCCCACGCCCGTGTCCCGGATGCTGAAGCGCAGGGTGGACTGACCGTCGTAGACGCTCTGGCGTTCGATGCTCAGGGTCACGCTGCCCGGGGCCTCGGTGAACTTGATGGCGTTGGACAGGATGTTGACCAGCACCTGCTTGAGCTTCATATCATCGCCGATATAGGCATCGTCCACGGGACCGTTGATGCGGCACTCGAAGGAAAGCCCCTTGTCGGAGCACTGGGACATGACCATGGTGTTGATCTGCTCGAGCATGCCGCTGAAGGAGAATTCCTCCCGCCGGAGCACCATCCGTCCGGACTCAATGCGGCTCATGTCGAGAATATCGTTGATGAGGCCCAGGAGGTGCCGGGCGCTGCCGTTGATCTTGGTGAGATACTCCCGGGTCGTCTCGCTCAGGGTCTCATCCCGGAGGGCCAGGTTATCCAGGCCGATGATGGCGTTCAGGGGGGTACGGATTTCATGGCTCATGTTGGAGAGGAAGGAGGTCTTCGCCTTGTTGGCCTCCTCCGCCGCGGTCAGGGCCTCCTGCAGCGCCCGGTTCCGCGCCATCGCCTCCCGCATCTCCTCGTCGATGACGGTAAAGCCCACGCCCACCGCGTGCACCAGATGATCGTCCCGCTCCCCGGCGTGGCGTACGCCCGCCATGCGGAACATCTCGTAATATTCCTTCCCGCCCCTGCGCGCCAGATAGCGGTAGCTGACAATGTTCTCCCGGGACAGAACGTCGCGGATGTGATCCGGATCGATGAAGCGCAGGAAGCCCTCGCGGTACTCCGGATCCACATAGGTCTCCCCGTAATAGGTGAAGCTCGCCAGGTAGGGAAAGTGCACGCCCACCGGGTGCTGATCCTGATCCGCCGGATCCGCGCGGTAGCAGACGGCGTCGTCCGTATCCAGATTGACATGATAGACGCTGCGGTAATCCGAGGCCATGGCGGTGATCATGCTGTTCTGCTCGAGCAGCTGCTCCTGCAGCATCACGCGGGCCTCCAGGGCCTCCTGCCGGGCGCGGTTCTCCGCCTCCGCGGTCTTGATCCGGGTCATCTCCGTGACATCCACGCACAGTCCCAGCAGGCAGAGACGGCCCGCTTCATCCCGGAACTTGGTCTTGGTGGTCTGCAGGTTGCGAAAAATCTTGCCCGTCGCGTCCGGCACATCCTCGAAGAAGATATAGGCGTCGTCCATCTCCAGCGCCTTCCGGTCGTCCCTGACGAAGTGGTCCGCCGTCGTCTGATCAAAGATCTGATGATCCGTGAGCCCGACGACGTCCCGGGGCGTGCGCCGCCCGGCGTATTCGGCGAAGGCCTGATTGCAGGCCAGATACGCGCCCGTCTCCGCGTCCTTGGAGAAGCTCATGGCGGGCATGTTGGTCAGAAGGGAGGAAACGGAAGCCATGAAATCCGCCAGCTTCGCGGCGGACTGCACCTCCGCCATCAGGCTGCGGTTCTCCTCCCGGTCCTTCTCCATGGCCTGCTCCAGGGCGATGCGCTTGGGCGTAATGTCGGAAATGAAGACATAGTAAACGCCGCCGTAATCCCTGGTTTCCGTGTAGTGGCCGTAATCATCCACCCAGCGCACGGAGCCGTCCTTCCGGATGATCCGGTACTCCGTGTAGTCCATCTTCTCCTCGCTCTCCCGGATCTGATCGGCGATGGAGGCGGAGACGGCCTCATAGTCCTTCGGATGCACCATGCCGCGGAAGGTATAGCCGGTCAGCTCCCTGAACTCCTCCAGATTCCGGCAGCCAAAGATGCTGAAGCAGGCCTGATTGGCATAGATCAGCGTTTCCGGGGGCTTCGCCTGATAGATGAAGAAGCCGCCGGGCATATGGCGCCCGATCTCCTCCACGAAGGAGAGGTTCTGCGCGGTGAGCTCAAGGTTCTGATTCGGCATTTTTCCGTTCCTTTCCTGCGATCATATTCAAAACATCGGACAGCGCGGCAGCTGCCGGAGAAAATCCGGGCGGGAGGCCAGGCAGAGTATCTCCCCGGTCATGGGATGGCGAAGCCGCAGGGCGGCGCTGTGGAGAGCAAAGCGCCCGGGAAAGCGTTCCGGATCCTCCCGCCCGTAGAGGAAGTCCCCCGCCACGGGGCAGCCGATATGGCTCAGATGCACCCGGATCTGATGCGTGCGCCCGGTTTCCAGCCGCAGGGCCACCAGGGCCCGGC
>CAMNCR010000040.1 GCA_946534455.1 uncultured Clostridia bacterium
AAGCTGGAAGTGATCTGGGGCACCTGGGGCGATTTCGACGAGAAGGCGACCAACGCCCTGGCCACCGGCGACTCGGAGGTGGACATGCTGTTCACCTGCTCCTGGTCGGCGGATGAGTTCAACACCTACGCCAAGAACGGCTTCTTTGAGCCCCTGGACGAGTACGTGGAGCAGTTCGGCGCGGACCTGAAGGCCGCCCTGCCGGAAGCGCTGATGCAGGCGGCGACGGTGGAAGGCCCCGACGGCGAGAAGCACATCTACGCCGTGAACGGCTTCAAGGACACCGCGACCCAGAACACCTGGGACATCAACGTGACCCTGCTGAACGAGCTGGGCTACACCGTCGAGGACGTGCAGAAGCTGGGCTTCTACGGCTGGGGTGAAATCTTCGCCAAGGCCAAGGAAGCGAAGGGCGATTCCTTCTATCCCTTCCTCGTGGAGCCCGCGGTGGCGGAACGCATGGTGACCAACGGCATCATCATCACCGGCGACTCCGGCTCCGTGAACCTGCTGAGCTATTACCTGGATCCCACCGACGTGAGCAAGGCGGACGCCAAATACGGCGATGTGATTCTGAACAAGTTTGCCACCGATGAGTTCGCGGCCTTCACCAAACAGATGCGCGAATACTACCTGGCGGGCTACATCGATCCCGCGCTGGCCGTGGCCGAAACCTCCAATGACACCCGCTCCAATGCCCAGAAGACCGGCAGCTACCTGATCGGAACCCAGAGCTACGCCTACGGCTACGAGTATTCCGCCGAGGTGCAGGCCCGCGGCATCGAGGTGCAGTTCCTGCCCTGCACGGAGCCCTATGTGGATACCACGGTTTCCCAGGGCGCCATGGTGGCCGTCAGCTCCGCGTCCCAGCATCCGGAAGAGAGCTTCAAGTTCCTGGCTCTGCTCAACAGCGATCCCACCCTCATGACCCTGATGAACTACGGCGTGGAGGGCGTGCACTACACGCTGGATGACGACGGCCTGGTGGTCTTCACGGACGAGCGCGCCAACTACACCCCCTGGACCAACGGCATGGGCAACGTGACCCTGCTGCCGGACACCCAGGCGGAGGGCAAGGGCTTCCGCGAAGCCTTCAAGGAGTACTATGCCTCCGGCAAGGCGATTCCGATCCTGGGCTACATCTTCAACAATGAGCCCGTGAGCAACGAGATGGCGGCCCTGGCCAATGTGGCGGCGCAGTATTCCCTGGCGCTGTGCAGCGGCGCGGTGGATCCGGAAACCGAGCTGCCGAAGTTCCTGGAGGCGCTGGATGCCGCCGGCATGGCCACCTATCTGGCCGAAGCCAACGCCCAGCTGGACGCGTTCCTGGGCCGCTGATCCCGCGGGGATCGGTTTTCCCGGAACGACAGAGATATCCCAAAAACAGGGGCTGCCGCGAAGCATCGCGGCAGCCCTTTTCGAACGGGAAAACGCGGTTCCGGGGGTCAGTCTCCCCGGTGATCGAACACCCGCTGGGTTTTCTTTTCGGACCGGGGCAGGGTGTTCAGGGAGACGATGGCGACGTTCGGGGTGATGCTCATCCGGGTCTTGAAGAGATATTTGATCTGCTCCGCGGCCTTCGTGAAGTCCACGCGGCCGTCCGCCTCGGCGGTGACCATGATGATATCCCGATTCTTGAGATCGTCGTGGGCGATGTCGATCTTGTACTCGCTGGAGACGCCGTCCACCAGGCCCAGAATTTCCTCCACCTGGCTGGGGAACATGTTGACGCCGCGCACCTTGAACATATCGTCGCTCCGGCCGCGGATGGTATCCAGCCGGGGCCAGGTCCGGCCGCAGGAGCAGCCTCCCGGCAGGATCCGGGACAGGTCATGGGTCCGGAAGCGGATCAGCGGCGCGCCCTCCTTGACCAGGGTCGTGATGACGATTTCGCCCTCCTCGCCGTCGGGCAGCACCTCGCCGGTTTTCGGATCGATGATCTCGGTGTAGAGGAAATCGTCGAAGATGTGCATGCCGGTCTGCTCCGGGCAGTTGATGCCGATGCCCGGGCCGTAGATCTCCGTCAGGCCGTAGATATCATAGAGCTCGATGCCCAGCTCCCGGGCGATGTAATTGCGCTTGGCGTCGCTCCAGCGCTCGGAGCCGATGATGCCCTTGCGCAGGCAGATTTTGTCCCGCAGGCCGCGGCGGTTGATCTCCTCGGCCAGCAGCAGCGCGTAGGAGGAGGTGGCGCACAGCACCGTGGACTGCAGATCGATCATCATCTGGATCTGCTTGTCCGTGTTTCCGGGACCCATGGGGATGGCCATGGCGCCCAGCTTTTCGCAGCCGGCCTGGAAGCCGATGCCGGCCGTCCACAGGCCGTAGCCGGGGGTGATGTGAATCCGGTCCCGCGCGGTGACCCCGGCGATTTCATAGCACCGGGCGAACATGGTGGCCCAGTCGTCCACGTCCTTCGCGGTGTAGGGGATGATGACGGGCTTGCCCGTGGTGCCGGAGGAGGAGTGAATGCGCACGATCTGCTCGTCCGGCACGGCCTGGATGCCCAGCGGATAGGCGTTGCGCAGATCCGCCTTATCCGTGAAGGGAATGCGCTCGAAGTCCTCCGGGGAGGAAACATGGTCGATGCCGGCCTTCCGGTACACCTCGCTGTAGTAGTTTCCGCTCTCCAGAATCCGCTGCAGCTGCCGGTTGACCAGCTCCAGCTGTTTTTCGTTGATTCGCATGCTGTCTTACCTCCGTCTTATGATTTCAGGGAAAGCCCTGCTTCAAAGGCCTTCAGATTGGTTTCCAGGAACCGGGCGGGCACATACCGCCGGATCTGATTCCGGATCAGCTCCTCCGTGAGCTCCAGGCGCCCGGTCCCCAGGGCCGCGCCCAGCAGAACGATGTTCAGATACCGGGCCGAGCCGAAGGGGCGGCAGGCCGCCTCCCCATCCACGAAGACGCACGCGCACCGGTCCTTCAGCCAGGCGACCATCTCCCGTCCGTCGTAGCCCGTGTCCTTCAGGGAGGCGCCCACGGGACGGGTGGCGGCCGTGTTCACGATGGCGATGCCCTCCGGACGCAGGAAGGAAAGATTCCGGACGGCCTCCGCCGGCTCGAAGGCCAGCAGCATGTCCGCCCCGCCCGGGGGAATCAGCGGGGACCAGGCCCCGGCGCCGATGCGGATGTGGCTCGTCACGGAGCCGCCCCGCTGGGCCATGCCGATGGTTTCCGCGGAATGCACGGGATGCCCGGCCTCCATGGCCGCCGCGGCCAGCACCCGGGAGGCCAGCACGGTGCCCTGGCCGCCCACGCCGCAGATCAGAATATCCTGCTTCACTGTTCCGCACCTCCGATCGCGCCGACGGGGCAGATCTGGCCGCAGAGGCCGCACCCCGTGCACAGGTTGGGATCGATCCGGACCTGCCCCTGATCGGTGATCAGCGCGGGGCAGCCGATTTCCCGGATGCATTTTTTGCAGGCGATGCATTTCTGCCCGTCGATGATACATTTGCCCGTTGGCTTCGTGAGGGCGACGCAGGGCGATTTGAAGATGATGGCCGTGACGCCCTTTTCCGCGGCGCAGCTCCGGACGGCCTGCACCGCTTCCTCCAGCCGCAGGGGATCCACCGTCACCACCCGCCGGACGCCGATGCCCTCCAGCACCCGGGCGATATCCACCCGGTCCACGATGTGGCCCATCATGTTCCGGCCGGTGCCGGGATGGGGCTGGTGGCCGGTCATGGCGGTGGTGGAGTTATCCAGCACGCACAGCACCATGTCCGCCTCGTTATAGACCGCGTTGACCACGCCCGTCATGCCGGAGGCGAAGAAGGTCGAATCCCCCACGAAGGCGAAGCAGACCGCGTCCGGGTTCGTGTGCCGGAGCCCCTGGGCCATGGTGATGCCCGCGCCCATGCACAGGCAGGTGTCCACCATGTCCAGCGGCATGGCGTTGCCCAGGGTGTAGCAGCCGATATCCCCGCAGAAGAAGGCCTTCTGTCCCTTCATGGCCTGCTTGACGGCGTAGAAGGAGGCCCGGTGGGGGCAGCCGGCGCACAGCACCGGAGGCCGGACGGGCAGGGGCGGCGCGCCGGAGCAGTCCCGCGGGGACGGACCCGGCTCCAGGCCCAGGAAATCCGCCAGCAGCCGGCCGGACAGGGCCACGCTGTTTTCCCCGTGATGGGGCACCGTGCCGTCCAGCTTGCCCCGGACGGTCAGGGCCAGGTGATGCCGCCCGGCCACCTGCAGCGCCTGCTCCTCCAGCCAGGGGCTCAGCTCCTCGATGCACAGCAGCTCTTCGACACCCTCCAGCGCGCGCAGCAGGAAATCCTCCGGGAAGGGGAAGGCCGTCGCGACGCGGATGATCCGGGCTTCCGGATGCTCCCGCAGGCATTCCTTCACATAGGCATAGCTGACGCCGGAGGTCAGGATCGCCCGGGGGCCGGCGGCGCCTTCCACGGTGTTAAAGCGGTAGTCGCTGAAATCCCGGGCGATCTCCGCGTTCCGGGCCTCCATCTTCCCATGGTTGGCATAGGACAGCCGGGGGAAGATGACCCAGCGGGAGGCATCCTTCCGGAAGCCCTCGAAGGAGGCCGGCTCCCACCGGTCGGGCACGTCGATGGCCGCGTAGGCATGGCACACCCGGGTCGTGGGCCGGAAGAGCACCGGCGTATGATATTTTTCAGAGCAGGCAAAGGCGTCCTGAATCATGGCATAGGCCTCCTCCGGGGAGGCGGGATCGAACACGGGGATCCGGCTGAAGCCGGCGAAGCGCCGGGTGTCCTGCTCGGTCTGGGAGGAGATGGGGCCGGGATCGTCCGCGCTGACGATGACCAGGCCGCCCTTCACCCCGATGTAGGCGACGGACATCAGCGGATCGGAAGCCACGTTGAGGCCCATCTGCTTCATGGTCACCAGGGCCCGCGCGCCGCTGTAGGCCGCGGCCGCGGCGACCTCCAGGGCGGCCTTCTCGTTCACGGACCATTCCAGATGAATGCCCTCGTGGGGATATTTGGCTACGGTTTCGATGATCTCTGAGGACGGCGTGCCCGGGTAGCCGGCCACGAGGTTCACCCCCGCGGCCAGGGCGCCCAGGGCGATGGCCCCGTTCCCCATGACATATTCCTTCATGTGCATGTGCCTCCGGTTGAATGTAAGGATGGAATCATTCCGTTTTTTACTGAAAGTGATTATATCGCGCTTATCCTGCCTTTTCAACCGCGGATGCTCCGGAAAAATGATTCTTCGGTGTATTCTTTACTGCCGTTCCTGTCGGCCTCCAGCAGCGGTGCCAGCGTGCAGCGGTACTTGTTGTTTGGGCCGCGAGACGGTATAATAGGCGCTGACGACTGACAAAACGCCGGTCCGGGCGGGAAGCAGAACGGACAGAGACGGATAAACGAAGGGAGAGAACCAACGATGGAGAACATCAGACTCAGCTTTCAGGGAGCTCAGGCGGAGGTGCAGCTGCGCGGGGCGCAGATGGCCTCCTATCGGACGCCGGAGGGACGGGAAATCATCTGGCAGGCGGATCCGGCGGTCTGGGCGCAGCATGCCCCCGTGCTCTTTCCGGTCTGCGGCAGCGTGAAGAACGAGCGGATCCGCATCGCCGGGCAGGAATATCCCCTGGTGAAGCACGGGTTCACGCGGAATCCGGATTTCCGGGTCGTGCGGCAGGGGGAGGACTTCGTGGAGCTGGTGCTGGAGCCGACGGAGGAGAGCAGGCCCCAGTATCCGTTTGACTTCGCGTTTCATGTGATTTACACCCTGCAGCCCCATGGCTACCGGACCACCTTCCTGGTGGAGAACCGTTCGGACCGGGTCATGCCCTTCTGCGTGGGCGGCCATCCGGGCTTCATCTGCCCCATGGAGGAGGGCGCGGCCTTCGAGGATTATGATCTGGTCTTCCCGGAGAAGGAGGACGGCTGGAACGCGCTGGCGCCCGGCGGCGGCTGCATTGACGGCGGAGAGACCCTGGAATGCCTGCGGGACGAGGGCCGGATTCCGCTGACCCATGACTGGTTCGACCCGCGGGACGCGCTGATTCTGACCCATGTGAAGAGCCGCAGCGTGTGCCTGGTGAACCGGAACACCGGCCGGGGGCTCCGCTTTGACTTCCCGAAGATGGAGGTGCTGGCGGTCTGGAGCAAGCCCGGCGCGAAGGCGGACTACGTGTGCCTGGAGCCCTGGCACGGCATGCCCGACACCGTGGATGCCACGGGCAACTTCGAGGACAAGCCCTTTGTCACGCTCCTGGAGCCCGGAAAAGCCTGGCAGGGCTCCTTCGAGGTGACGCTGATCTGACAGGGCGCACGGCGCGGAAAGGAGAGGCTCCATGAAGGTGCAGCATCAGTTGAATGTCAGGAGCTATACGGCGGAGGGCTTCGTCAGCCGGGTGCAGCGGCTGATCCGGAACACGGTGATCCCCTATCAGCATGAGGTGCTGTGGGACCGGGTGCCGGGGGTGGAAAAGAGCCACGCGGCGATGAACTTCGTCAACGCGGGAAAGGCCCTGCGGGGAGAGGAGCCGGGGGACGGATTTTACGGCATGGTGTTCCAGGACAGCGACGTGGCGAAGTGGCTGGAGGCCGCGGCCTATGCGCTGGCGGCGGAAAACAACCCGGAGCTGGAGGCGCAGGTGCGGGAAATGATCGGGATCGTGGCGGACGCGCAGGATGCCGACGGCTATCTGGACACCTATTTTACGATCAAGGACCGGGACCGGAGATGGACCAATCTGCGCGAGGCCCACGAAATGTACTGCGCCGGGCACATGATCGAGGCGGCCTGCGCCTGCTTTGAGGCGACGGGCGACCGGCGGCTGCTGGACGTGATGGAGAAGAACGCGGAGCATATCTACCGCCGCTTCGTGGAGGAAGGGGCGGAGGGATGGCCCGGCCATCCGGAAATCGAGCTGGCCCTGATGAAGCTGTACCGGCTGACGGGCAACGAGCACTGTCTGGCCCTGTGCAAACACCTGATCGACGTGCGCGGCACGGACCCGACCTTCTATGCCCGGGAGGCGGAGAAGCGGGGCTGGAGCGTGTGGGGCTCGGACGGGGGAGACCTGGAATACACCCAGAGCCAGGCGCCGGTGCGGGAGCAGAAGGACGCCGTGGGTCACGCGGTGCGGGCGGTCTACCTCTACACCGCCATGGCGGACCTGGCCTCGGAGACCGGGGACGCGGAGCTGCTTGAGGCCTGCCGGCGGCTGTGGGAAAGCATCACGCGGCGCCAGATGTACGTGACGGGCGGCATCGGCTCCACGGTGCACGGCGAGGCCTTCTCCACGGACTACGACCTGCCCCCGGACACGGCCTACGCGGAAACCTGCGCCTCCATCGGGCTGATGTTCTTTGCCTCCCGGATGCTGGAAAACGAGGTGCGGGGAGAGTACGGGGACATTCTGGAGCTGGCCTTCTACAACACGGTGCTGGCCGGCATGCAGCTGGACGGAAAGCGCTTCTTCTACGTGAATCCCCTGGAGGTGAATCCGGGCATTTCCGGCAAGGTGGCCACCCAGCGGCACGATCTGCCCACCCGGCCCGCCTGGTATCCCTGCGCCTGCTGCCCGCCGAACGTGGCGCGGCTGGTGGGCTCCCTGGGGAAATACGCCTACGGGGAGAGCGCGGACACGGCCTACTGCCATCTGTACGCGGCGGGGCAGGCGACCTTCGACAACGGGCTGCGGCTGCGCTGCGAAACGCAGTATCCCTATGACATGACGGTGCGCTACCGCGCGGAGGGGCAGGGCACCCTGGCGGTGCGGATCCCGGCCTGGAGCCGCGAAACCCGGATCCGGGTGCAGGGCGAGCCCTGCGCGCCGGAGGTGCGGGAGGGATACGCCCTCTTCCCGGTGCGGGGAGAGACGGAGATCGAGATCACGCTGGACGGAACGCCGCGCTTCCTGCTGCCCAGCACGCGGATTCCGCGCCTGGCGGGCATGACGGCGCTGAAGCGGGGGCCGCTGGTCTACTGCTTCGAGGGCGTGGACAACGGCAATGTGAAGGCGCTGAAGCTGCGCCGGAAGGAAAAGCCGGAGGTGTCCGCCTTCCGGGAGGAGCTGCTGGGCGGAACGGTGACGATGCGCGTGGAGGCCCGCCGGAGTCTGGAGCGGGACGCGCTCTATTCCGACGCGCCCGAGGAAACCGAAGCCTGCACGGCCACGGCGGTGCCCTACTACACCTGGGGCAACCGGGGCGAGAACGAGATGCGGGTGTGGATGAACGTGACCGACGCGGAGGACTGAGTCCGCGGCTAAAAAACGGGGCCCCTGACGATGCGTCAGGGGCCCCGCGCTGTGCCGGGGAGGGATCAGCCCTCCATCTCCCGGCCGATCTGCTCCTCGCAGGCCTTCTCCAGGGCCTTGACGATGATCTTCAGGGCCCGGATCCGGGCATATTTCTTGTCGTTGGATTCGATGATGTGCCAGGGGGCGTTTTCGGTGCTGGTTTTCTGCAGCATCTCGTCCACCGCCACCTCATACTGCGGCCACTTTTCCCGGTTGCGCCAGTCCTCCTCGGTGATCTTCCACTGCTTCTCCGGCGTGTTCTGCCGGTCGGTGAAGCGGGCCAGCTGGGTGTCCTGGTCGATGTGGATCCAGAACTTCAGCACCACCGCGCCCCAGTCGGTCAGCTGGCGCTCGAACTCGTTGATTTCGTTGTAGGCGCGCTGCCAGTCCTTTTCGGTGCAGAAGCCCTCCAGCCGCTCCACCATGACCCGCCCGTACCAGGTGCGGTCAAAGATGGTGATATGGCCGGAGCGGGGCAGCCGGGTCCAGAAGCGCCACAGGTACTGCCGGGCCAGCTCATGGGGCTCCGGCGAGGCGATGGGCATCACGTCAAAGCCCCGGGGATCCAGCGGATAGGCCACGCGGCGGATGTTGCCGCCCTTGCCGGCCGCGTCCCACCCCTCGTAGCAGATGACGA
This sequence comes from uncultured Clostridia bacterium, assembly GCA_946534455.1. Lineage (GTDB taxonomy): Bacteria > Bacillota > Clostridia > Christensenellales > Aristaeellaceae > Aristaeella. The sequence goes on from CAMNCR010000040.1 coordinate 8,877, forward strand.
CGGGGATTTTCTTGCGGTAGATGATGTTGTGCAGCTCCGACAGGCGGGACTGGAGCTTTTTGAGCTCCTTCCTGTATTCCTCGTCCTCGATGGTGGGGGAGAGATCCACCTCCGCGAGCTTCGGCATCTTCCGCAGCGGGAATTCCTCCGCGAAGGGCTCGCCGTTGTATTTCCCGGTCTGCAGCGCGTGATCCATGGTCTCCACCAGCAGCTGCAGCGCGGCGGACACGGCGGCCTTCCGCTTGTCCCCGTCCAGGGTGTGCCAGGGAGCGGCGGCCTCCGTTTCCTGCATGAACTGCTGATAGCCCTCCTGGAAGCGCTTATATTCCCGCTGCTGCCACAGGTCGTCCTCCGTGACGCGCCATTCCGTGTTCGGATCCTCCAGCAGCTGGGTCAGGCGCTCCCGCTGCTCCTTCCGGTCGATATCCAGGAACAGCTTCAGCACCAGATAGCCGGCGTCCCGCAGCTGGCGCTCGAACTCGTTGACCTGGCGCACCCGGCGCCGGTATTCCGGACGGGTGATCTCATGGCTCAGGATTTTCCGGACGCAGTTTTCCATCCAGCCGGAATCCAGGAAAACGATCTTGCCGTTTTCCGGAATGGCGGTGGCATAGGGATACAGGAAGGGATAGCGGGCCTCGGTCTCCGGCGTGATGGCGGGGGAAACCACGTTGAAGAAGCGGGGATCCAGCTCGCTGATCAGCTCCTTGATCAGGCTGCCCTTTCCCGCGGCCGCCCAGCCCTCCACCAGCACCAGAATCGGGATTTTGGCCTCCCGGATTTTCTGCACCTTTGCAATCAGCTGTTCCCGTAAATCACGAACTTCTTCCGCCATGGCTGCTCCTCCTCTGCGCTGTATGCGATTGTCGATGGGACACACATCCCTTTATTCTGTATTATTTGCCACGGCCCGGCTTCTTTCCTGCCGGAGGGGAACAGAGAATGAAAAAAAAGAGCGGCTTTCACCGCTCGGTTTCCGGGATCATGGACAGGTCGTAGGGCGTGGTCTGATAGACGAAGTAGTTCAGCCAGTTGCAGAAGAGCAGATTGGCGTGGGCCCGCCAGGTCACCCGGGGCGGCCGGGCGGGATCGTTCTCCGGATAATAGTTCTCGGGCACGGAAATGGGCTTGCCGGCCGCCAGATCCCGGCGGTATTCCTGGTCCAGGGTGTCCGCGTCATACTCGGAGTGGCCGGTGACGAAGATCTGCTTGTACTTGCGGGCATAGACCGCGTAGACCCCGGCCTGGGGAGAGGAGGAAAGCACCTGCAGCTCGCTCCGGGCCTCGATGTCCTCCCGGCTCACGGTGGTGTGGCGGGAATGGGGCACATAGAAGGTGTCGTCAAAGCCGCGGAAGAGAATGCTGTTGCGATATTCCACCTGATGGGGAAAGACGCCGAAAAGCTTGGCGGGCAGGGACTGCTTGGGAATGCCGAAGTGATGGTAGAGCCCGGCCTGGGCGCCCCAGCAGATGTGGAAGGTGGAGTGGACGTGGAGCCGGGTCCAGTCCATGATTTCGCACAGCTCCGGCCAGTAATCCACCTCCTCGAAGGGCAGATGCTCCACCGGCGCGCCGGTGATGATGCAGCCGTCAAAATTGCGGTCCCGCACCTCGTCAAAGGTCTTATAGAAGGCCTGGAGATGCTCCGGCGGCGTGTTCTGCGGAATGTGGCTGCGGGGAGAAACCAGCTCCAGCTCGATTTGCAGGGCGGTGTTGCCCAGCAGGCGGGAAAACTGCACCTCGGTCTGAATCTTCTTGGGCATCAGGTTCACCAGCAGAATCTGCAGGGGACGGATGTCCTGGGTGACGGCCCGGTCCTGGGGCATGACAAAGATGTTTTCCTGGTGCAGAATATCGACCGCGGGCAGGTTGTTCGGTATTTTAATCGGCATGCGTGCATCCTTCCTTCAGCGGCATCAGACTTTTTCCAGCGCCTGGGACAGATCGGCGATGAGATCCGCCGCGCTCTCCAGCCCGCAGCTGACGCGGACGAGGCCGGCAGGCACGCCGGCGGCGGCCAGCTGGGCATCGGTCATCTGGCGGTGGGTGGTGGAGGCCGGATTGAGGCAGCAGGTGCGGGCGTCCGCCACATGGGTTTCGATGGCGGCCAGGCGCAGGCTGTTGAGGAAGCGGGAGGCCGCCTCCCGCCCGCCCCGGAGCTCAAAGCTGACCACGCCGCAGGAGCCGTGGGGCAGGTATTTCTGCGCGCGGGCATGATAGGGGTCCCCGGGCAGACCGCAGTAGCTGACGTGCTTCACCTTCGGATGGCTCTGCAGAAACTCCGCCACGGCCTGGCCGTTTTCGCAGTGCCGCGCCATGCGCACATGCAGGCTTTCCAGGCCCAGATTGAGATAGAAGGCATGCTGCGGGGACTGGATGGAGCCGAAGTCGCGCATGAGCTGCGCGGTGCACTTGGTGATGAAGGCGCCGGCCTGGCCGAACTTTTCGGCGTAGGTGATGCCGTGATAGCTCTCGTCCGGGGTGCACAGGCCGGGGAATTTCTCCGCGTGGGCCATCCAGTCGAACCGGCCGCTGTCCACGATGGCGCCGCCGACGGCCGCGCCGTGGCCGTCCATATACTTGGTGGTGGAATGGGTCACGATATCCGCGCCCCACTCGAAGGGCCGGCAGTTGACCGGCGTGGCGAAGGTGTTATCCACGATCAGGGGAACGCCGTGGGCGTGGGCCGCCCGGGCGAACTGCTCGATATCCAGCACGGTCAGGGCGGGATTGGCGATGGTTTCCCCGAAGACGCATTTCGTGTTCTCCCGGAAGGCGGCGTCCAGCTCCGCGTCCGTGCAGTCCGGGGAGACGAAGGTGACCTCGATGCCCATGCGCGCCATGGTGACGCTGATGAGGTTGAAGGTGCCGCCGTAGATGCTGGAGGAGGCGACGATGTGATCCCCGCAGCCCGCCAGATTGAACAGGGCGAAGAAGTTGGCGGCCTGACCGGAGGAGGTCAGCATGGCCGCGGTTCCGCCCTCCAGGGCCGCGATCTTCGCGGCCACGGCATCGTTGGTCGGGTTCTGCAGGCGGGTATAGAAATAACCGGAGGCCTCCAGGTCAAAGAGCTTGCCCATGTCCTCTCCGGTTTCATATTTGAAGGTGGTGGACTGCACAATGGGAATCTGCCGGGGTTCCCCGTTGCCGGGGGTATAGCCGCCCTGCACGCAGAGCGTATCCAGATCGCAGTTCTGCATGGAAGAATCTCCTTTGAATGGAAGTTGGGTCTGCAGGGTATGATAATGCGTTTTGGGCGTTTTGTCCAGCGCGCGGGGGCGGAGGACGCCGAAGAAGACAGCAAAAGAACGGATCCGGAGGATGCCGGGCCGGGAGGCGCGTGCTATACTGGGACAAAGGAGGAGGAGCGGTCATGGAGGCATGGATCCGGGAGGAAAAAAGGCGCCTGCGGGCGGAAAGAATGGCGCGGGTGCGGGCCATGAGCCCGGCGGAGCGCGCCCGGGAAAGCGGGCGGATCCTGGAGCGGGTGCTGGCGCTCCCGGGCTACCGGGAGGCGCGGGTGATCATGGCCTTCTGCTCCCTGCCGACGGAGCCGGATACCCGGGGCATCCTGGCGGACGCGGCGGCGCAGGGCAAGACGGTGCTGCTGCCCCGCTGCCTGGAGGCGCCCCGGATGGAGGCGCTGCCCTATCGGGGGGAGGCGCTGCTGCGGCCCGGGCCCTGGGGGATTCCGGAGCCGGTGCCGGAGGCGGAAAAAAACAGCGCCGGCCCGGAGCCGGAGCTGATTCTGGTGCCCTGCGTGGCGGCCACGCCGGCGGGGGCGAGGCTGGGCCACGGGGCGGGATACTATGACTGGTTTCTGCGGGACAGGCGGGCGGAGAAGGTCTGCCTCTGCTTTTCCGTCCAGCTGACGGAGACCCTGCCCACGGAGGAGACGGACATCCGGATGGACCGGGTGATCACCGGCGGATAAGGGCGGGGCGCTTACGGGGCGGCGGAGAGGGCGTCCAGAATCCGCTGGGCCAGGCGCCGCTGGGTGATTTCGCTGGGGTGGAAATCCGCGCCGCAGCCGTCGCGCTCCTGATCCTGCTCCGGCAGGAGCAGGGTGCGGATGAGCGCATCCCCCGTGGCGGCCCGGTACGCCTCCACGGCCCGGGCCACGGCCTCGTTGAGCCCCGTGCCCATGATACCCAGGACGCAGAGCACCGGCGTGCCGGGGCTGTGCTGCCGGATCACCTTCAGAAAGGCGGCATATTCCCGCTCAAACAGGGCGATGCGGTCGGGATCCTCCCGGCACCAGCTCAGGTCGTTGGTGCCCAGATTCAGGATGATCTGATCCGGGGAATGGCTGTCCATATCCCAGGGAATATCCTGGGGATACCGCCCGTCGGGCAGGGGATCATCCCCCCGGCCGACCCGGTCATAATACGGCGGAACGAGCTCCCTCAGATTGCGCCGGGCCGGATCATCCGTGAAGCCGGAGACGATGCCGTGGCCGCTGAAGGCGATCAGCTCCGGGTCCATGTCCAGGGCGTCCGCCACGAGGGCGGCATAGCTCTTTTCCGCGTTTTCCGTGGCGGTCGAGAAGGAAGAACTGCCGTCCGGGGCCTCGACGCCGTAGCCGCAGGTGATGGAGTCCCCGATGAAGCGGATGCGCCGCGGCCGGGCGGGCAGGGGAAACAGGAAGCCGTCCGTGCGCACCTCCGTCAGCGCCAGCAGGCTCTGGGTGCATTCGCTGAGCTTGATGAGGCGGATTTCCGCCTCTCCCTCCAGCCAGGCGGCGGGCACGGAAAGCACCTCCTCCGGCTGCGCCATGCGGGCGTCGCGAAACAGCCTGCCGCCCACGCGCAGGGCGTAGCGCGGGGTCCGGTGCTGCCGCTCCGGATCGGAAACGGATCCGTCCGCGCGCAGGCGGAGGGTCAGGGTCGTGGCGCCCCGCAGCAGAAAGCCCACCTCGCACAGGGAGGAGGCCAGCCAGAGCTCATCCCGGATCATCGCATACCGGCCCAGCAGCCGGAACTGAGACATCGGAAGCATGCTCCCTCAGCTCCTTTCAAACAGAATCACTGGTTTTCTTCCGGAGAAACGCCCATGGCGGACAGCAGCACGCCAACCTCCTCCGGCATGGCCTGCTTCGCGCTCTTCAGCAGGCGGAGAAGGCCGTTTTCCGAGAAATCGCTCCGGAGCTGCTGACAGGCCACCCCGGTCGGATCCGCGAAAAGCTCCTCCAGCGGGATGGACGTCAGCTCGGCCGTGTCAAAGGGCACGGTGATGTCCCCGCCCGGGACCAGGTCGAAGTCCACGGCCAGCAGCTCTGTGCCGTTCATCTGCAGGGCGATGCCGCCGCGGGCCTTCCGCTCCGCCCCGGTCAGGCTGGCGGTCAGGGCCACGGGAAGGTTCTGGGCCCGGCCCTCCATCCGCAGCTCCAGGGTGCCCTTCTGCAGGCTGCCCTTCAGCTCCGCCTTCAGGGTGTCCGGCTGATTCAGCCGGAGGACGAACCGGTCGGTCAGCCTTCCGAACTGGCAGCTCAGGGTCTGCGCGCCGCGGACCAGCGAGAGCTCATAGAGGGCCTCGCCCGCTTCATTGCCATAGACGAAGGCGGTCATTTCCGGCAGATGCTCCTCCGGCGCGGATTCCACCTGGGCGATCACCTCGTCCAGGTTCTTTCCGCTGCGGCTGCGCAGCTGGGAGATCACGGGCTGCAGGGTCGGCTCCCCGTCCCGCAGCTCCTTCAGCAGGTTCAGCGCCAGCAGCGCCAGCTCCCGGGAGGACATGTTCAGCGGGGTCCGGGTGGTGAAATCCGCGCCGGCCAGGGACAGGGAAACCGCTTCCGGCTCCCCGAGGCGGGCGGACATGGCCTCCGCCGTCCGCTGCCAGTGCGGCTCGAGCAGCCGCACCAGCTCCTGCACCCGGTTCGGGGTAAAGGACTCGGCGGCGCCGCGGATGAGGCCTGACAGGGTTTCGGCCCGCAGGGTCACCACGGAGGAGGGAAAGAGATCGCTCAGGATCTGCGTCCCGGCGCCGGTCTGCTGGGCAGCCAGGGACAGGATCGGCTGATCCTTCAGGTTCAGCTCCGCCTGCAGCTGCTGATCCACGACCACAAAGTGCAGGGAGGTCTGATCCAGAATGCCGACCACGCTTTCCAGCAGCTTCTCGATTTCCTCCGGCAGGGTGACGCCCTGGGCGGCCAGATTCCGGATCCCCTCCGGGCTGGCGGAGAAACGGACGTTCCCGGTGAAGGCGGGAATGCGGTCCTTCAGCTCCTGCAGCTCCGCCTGGGTTTCCAGAAGCGCGTTCCGGGCCCGGAGCGCGTCGCCGGCGGCCTCCTCGGCCTGCTGGCGCAGCGCGTCCGCCTCGGCGCGCAGGGCCTCGGACTCGGCGGCGGCGTCGGCGACCTGCGTCCGCAGGGCCTCGGATTCAGCGGCGGCGTCGGCAACCTGCGTCCGCAGGGCCTCGGATTCAGCGGCGGCGTCGGCGACCTGGGCGCGCAGGGACTCAGCCTCCGCGGAGGCTTC
>CAMNCR010000041.1 GCA_946534455.1 uncultured Clostridia bacterium
GTCACGGGGCTGCTGACCGCCACCAGGAAGCACGCACAATAGACCGCCGGCGCCCAGGCGGACAGCCGGGACCGCACGGCCCCGCGCGTGTCCAGCACGCTGACGGTAAACACATAGAACATATAAACCCGGGTCAGATAGAAAATGAAAAAAAGCAGATTCGCAATCCACAGTGCGGTCGTTCCGTGATGCATCCAGTTTTCGTCCATCCGGCTGGAAACATAGTCAAACAGCACCGTCCCGATGTCGATGGCCAGCAGGGCCAGAAAAGCCCGGTTCAGCCGGATCTGCAGCCGCGGACGCAGGAAAAAATAGCCCGCGATGATGATCAGAATCAGCAGGCTGGGAACGGTAAAGCTGTAGTTCATTCTCGACTGTCTGCGCCCCGGAGGCGCGTCCTTTCTGCAGGATGTCAGCAGTCTCTCAGCCCTCTCGGGCCTGTCCATGGATGCGGTTTGCCGGTCTGGCACGAATGGGGGACGCCCTGTCCGCTCCCCGATCCTCATGAATCATGTTGAAAATGGACAGCTTCACTATAGCACAATCATCCCCGGGGAGGCAATATCCCCTACAGCCAGGGGATCATCCCGCTCAGGCGCTCAAACACCAGATCCGGCTTTACCTCCGAGGCTGCCAGATCCGCCAGGGTCGCCTCCCCCGAAAGCACCAGAATGCCCATCATGCCATGATGAACCCCGGTGGCTACGTCCGTATACAGCCGGTCTCCCACCATGGCCATTTCATGCCTGGCGAACCCGGTTCTGCGCAGCGCCTCCTCTACGATGCCGCCGTACGGCTTCCCGACAATCACATCCGGTCTGCGCCCGGTGCTCGCCTCGATCAGCGCCATGAAGGATCCCACATCCGGAATAAATCCGGTTTCCGTCGGACAGTTGAGATCCGGGTGCGTCGCGATATAGGGCTTTCCCGCCCGAATCAGATCGCACAGTCGGCACAGCCGGTCATACTGCAGCGTCGTATCAAAGGCCAGCAGCACGTAATCCGGATCCTCATCCGACATCGGGAGGCCCAGCGCTTCCATTTCCGCCCGCAGCCCGGGCGTGCCCATCAGGAAGCATTTCTGTCCCGGATACCGCTCCAGGCAGAAGCGCGCCGCCGCGTGACCGGAGGAAATGACGTCCCGATACATCTCCGGCACGCCCATCCGCCGCAGCTTTTCCGCGTAAACGGAAGCGGATCTGGAGGAATTGTTGGTCAGGAATCGGGCTGTCCGCCCCGTTTTTTCCAGCGCGGACAGGAAATCCAGGGATCCCTCAATCAGCCGGTCCCCCAGATAGAAGGTGCCGTCCATATCCAGCAGAAAGCAGCGGATGTCCTTCAGCCGCTCCCGGATCCGTTCCCGATAAACCGCGGGAATGCTCCCGCCCTGTTCCGTTTTCAGCTCCATGGCAGCTTCTCCGCCGTCTCCTCCAGCAGGCCCAGATCCCACAGCAGGCTGCTGGTCAGATACTTGTCCCGGATTTCCCGGCTGCCCAGCAGGGCATCCAGCATATCCTTCCGCGTCAGCCCCAGATCCGCCGGGGTCAGCGGCATGCCGCAGCCGTGCATCAGCGCGTAAACCCGCTCCCGGGGCGGCAGCTCCTCCCGGATGATCTGCCGGATTTCCGGCCAGTGCTTCACGATGCGCTCCAGATGCGCGCGCTGGGTCTCCGGCCGGTTCTTTCCCACCTTCTCCTCGATTTCAAGCACCGAAGGCGCGACGCCGCCAAAGATCTCCCGCATCCGTTCCTCCCAGGCCTCCCGGGAAAAATGCTCCATGGCCTCCCGCGCCCGGGCCTCGTCGACCGAATCCATATTCAGCATATGCTCGTAAATCCACAGCGTCAGCAGGGTTCCTACTCCCACCTGAATTCCGTGCAGATCCGAGGGCTTGCCCCGCTGCAGCGCCTGCATCTCCCACAGGTGGCTGAAATAATGCTCCAGCCCGCTGGCGGGGCGGCTGATTTCGGCAAAGGCCATGGACATCCCGCTGATCACCAGGCCCTCCACCACGGCGCTGAGCGCGTCAGGCTCCCGGCGCATCAGTCCCGGAGCGTGATCCACAATTTTTTTCAGGCAGGCGCGCACCATGCCGGCAATCTCCTCGCAGTAGGGATCCCCGTGCACCAGGTGACTGATCCGCCATTCGCATACGGAAACATACTTGGCCAGCATGTCTCCCAGCCCGGCCTGCAGCATGATGTCCGGCGCCGTGGCCAGAATGTCCGTGTCCGCGATGATCGCCTCCGGGCACGCGTTATACAGGCTCACCTTCAGATGATTCTGAATCATGGAGGCGGAATTGGAGCAGTAGCCGTCCATGGACGGCGCGGTGCACACCACCATGCTGGGAAGCCTGCAGGCATGCGCCATCACCTTGCAGCAGTCATTGAGAACGCCGCTGCCCACCGCCACAATCACATCGCAGGCGGGGTCCAGGGCCATGGTCAGCGCGCCCATGGCGCGCTCATCCGGCTCCATTTTGCCCTCCCGGGCCGGAAAAACGAATTCGGAGAAGGCGACGCCCGCCTCCCGCAGCACGGCGCGCACCCGCTCTCCGGCGGCCTGCTCCGTGTTCCGGTCCATCACCAGCATCGGGCGGCGCCGGTTCCGGGCCCGCAGCGCCTCCGGCAGGGTCTGCACAGCGCCGGCCCCGGTCCGGAAAAAGCGCAGCCCGCAGCGGTGTATCTTTCCGCAGGAGCAGGGAATCCCGCCCTCCCGCGTCAGCTCCTCCAGGCTCATTTCAGACAGGTGCTTTTCCATCGCTTTCCGTCCTTTCCCGCCCGCGGCGCATCTATTCCTGATTCTCCGGCTTTTCTTCCTGGTCCGGCTCCTCGGGGGGAGCCTCCGTCACCCGTACCTTGGTCACCCGGAAGCCGTCCATCTCCGCCACTTCAAACTGATATCCGTCCAGGCGGAAGGTATCGTGAATCTCCGGCACCTTCTCCAGCATCTCGCTGACCCAGCCGCCGACGGTATCCGCGTCATAGCTGTTGTCCACCCCGTATTTTTCCAGCAGCTCCTGCAGCTGCATTCCGCCGTCGACGATCAGCGTGCCGTCCTCCTGCTCCACGACCTCCTCGTTGACCTCGTCATGCTCGTCGTAGATCTCGCCCACCAGCTCCTCCAGCACGTCCTCCATGGTCACGATGCCTTCCGTTCCGCCATACTCGTCCAGCAGGATCACCAGATGCGTCTTGGAGGTTCGGAACAGCTTCAGCAGATTGCTGATGGACAGGCTGGCCGGGGCAAAGACCGGCTCCTTCATAATCCGGGTAATCTCCCCCGCGCCCTCGTGGGTCATCTTGTAGAAATCCTTCTCGTGCAGGATGCCGATGATGTGATCCAGATCCTCATGAAACACGGGGATCCTGGAATACCACGTATCCCGGAACAGATCCGCGGCCTCCTCCAGGCTCGCCGTGTCCTCGATGGCCGTCACGTCCACCCGGGGGGTCATGATATCCTCCGCCTTCTGATCGTTGAACTCGATGGCGGAGCGAATCAGCTCCCCTTCATCCTCCTCCAGGTTGCCCTCGGTCTGCGCCTCATCGATGATGGTCATCAGTTCATCCTCGATCTGGCTTCCCTCCGCCTCCGGCCGGATCAGATGGCTCAGCAGCCGCCGCCACAGCGAAAAGAGCAGATCCAGCGGATGAAGCGCCACCATCAGCACGCGCATCAGCCCGGCGGCGCCCATGGCGAAGCGCTCCGGCTGCTGCTTGGCCAGGGTTTTCGGTCCCACCTCGCCCAGGAACAGCACCAGCACCGTCATCACCGCCGAGGAGACCGTCGTCGCCAGATCCTCCTGCCCCGGCAGAATCCGGGTGGTAAACAGCAGGGTCGCGATGGCCGTGCCCGCAATATTCACAATGTTGTTGCCGATCAGCACCGTGGTCAGCAGAGAATCATATCGGTCCAGCAGGCGAAGCACCAGCTGCGCCTTTTCCCTGCGTCCGTCCTCGATGGTTTTCAGCTTCACCTTGTTGCACGCCGAAAATGCCGTCTCCGTCGCTGAAAAGAAAGCCGAAAGCACAATACAGACAATCAGGGCAAGCCATAGGCCCATGAAAACATTCAATCCTTTCCCGTCATACAACTCACCCGAAGCTCCGACCGGAACCTTCGCCGGGTTCCGTAAAGCTGGGGACGCAAAAAGCCCGTTCCGTTCCCGAAACAGGCTGATTATAACACGGCGCCTTTTTCTTGGCAAGGCGGGGCCCTTCAGGCATCCAGATACCTGCAGGCCGCCAGCGCGGCGGCCGCGCCGTCCGCCGCGGCCGTGGTCAGCTGGCGCACAGCCTTGCTGCGGCAGTCGCCCGCCACAAACACGCCCGGGGTTCGCGTCAGGCAGTCCTCCCCGCTGGCGAAATATCCCCACCGGTCCAGCTCCGCCAGGGGAGCGAAGGCCGCGTTCTCCGGAATCAGTCCGATGGCCACAAACAGCCCGTCGCAGGCCACCCTGCCGGCCTCGCCGGTTTTGCGGTCCTCCACGGTCACCCCGCACAGCTCTCCGTTTTCCGTTTCCAGCCCCGTGATGCGCACGCCCGTGTGCTTCTCCACGTTTTCCCTGGCAAACAGCACGTCCTGCAGCCTTTTTTCTCCCGTGAAGGCGTCCAGATCCTGCAGCATGATCACCTTTTCGCATTTTCCCGCCAGCAGGATGGCCTCCTGCAGGGCGGAATTGCCGCCGCCGGCGACGCACACCGTTTTCCCGGTGAAGAAGTCCCCATCGCACACCGCGCAGAAGCTGATGCCCTCGCCCACCAGCTCCGCCTCTCCCGGCAGGCCCAGCATCCGGTGACGGACGCCCGTGGCCAGAATCACCGCCCGGGCCTCCCGCACCTGGCCGTCCTCCGTATAGACGGCCTTGGTGTCTCCCCGGTCCTCCACCCGCAGGGCCTCCGCCAGATCGATGTCGGCACCCTGGGCCAGAATCTGCTCCAGAAAAGCGTCCGCAAAGGCGTTTCCGCTCATCTGGGCCGTCCCGGGCCAGTTTTCCACCCGGGGACTGTGGGTAATCTGTCCGCCGAAGCCATGCTTCTCCAGCACCTGAACGCTCTTGCCGTTGCGCAGGGCATACAGGGCTGCCGTCATGCCCGCGGGGCCTCCGCCAATCACGATGATATCCGTCATTCCTGCTCCTCCGATCAAAAGGGGGGGGCGCATGCGTCCCCCCTGTCCGTTCATTCTCCTCAGCCCGCGTGCCGGACCTGCTTTTCCGTCAGCATGGCCTTGATTTCCGATACGCCGCGGTATTTTTCGTATTCCTCTCCGTTCATCACCACCAGCGTCGGAGCCTGCTTGATGCCGTAGCGGTTGGCCAGCTCGACGTTTTCCGTGGCCAGCACCCGCTTGAAGGGGAATCCGGCCTTTTCCAGCATACTGATAGCCAGCTTGCAGTTCGGGCAGGTGGCGCTCACAAAGAGCATGGCCCGGGCGGTGGAGATGGGCGTTTCCTGCTTCCGGGGCGCGGGCGCTTCAGCCGCGGCCGGCTGGGCGGCTCTGGCGGGCTGCGCCGGCGGGAAGCCCTTCATCGGGCCCGCGTGGGTCAGATGGGAGTGGCCGATGTTGTATACCTTGCGATCCTTGAACTCCTGCGCCTTGCCGTCGTTCCAGTTCTGCACCGGCCGATAGTAGCCCGTGATGCGGCTGTAGATTTCGGTCTTCGCGCCGCAGTGCGGGCAGACCGCCTGCTCGCCGGCCAGGTAGCCGTGCTCCCGGCACACGGAGTAGGTGGGGCTCATGGTGTAGTAGGGCAGGCGGTAGTTTTCCGCGATCTTGCGCACCAGGGCCGCCGCGGCGCGCCAGTCCGGAAGCTTTTCTCCCAGGAAGGCGTGGAACACCGTGCCGGAGGTGTACAGGGTCTGCAGCTCATCCTGCACGTCCAGCGCGGAGAAGATGTCCTCGCTGTAGCCCACGGGCAGGTGGCTGGAGTTGGTGTAGTAGGGCGTGCCGTTCATGTTGGCGGTAATGATGTCCGGATATTCCGCCTTGTCGTGCTTGGCGAAGCGGTAGGTGGTGGACTCCGCCGGGGTCGCCTCCAGGTTGTACAGATCTCCGTACTGCTCCTGATAGTCGCTCAGCCGTTCCCGCATATGGTTCAGCACGTCCCGGGCGAACTGCTGCGCGCCGGGCTGGGTCAGATCCTGCCGCAGCCATTTCGCGTTCAGCGCGGCCTCGTTCATGCCCACCAGCCCGATGGTGCTGAAGTGATTGTCAAACGTGCCGAGGTAGCGCTTCGTGTAGGGATACAGGCCCGCGTCCAGCAGCTTGGTGATGACGGTGCGCTTGGTCTTCAGGCTGCGGGCGGCGATGTCCATCAGGTGGTCCAGCTGGCGGTAGAAATCCGCCTCGTCCGCCGCCTCATAGGCCAGGCGGGGCAGGTTGATCGTCACCACGCCGACGGACCCCGTGGATTCGCCGCTGCCGAAGAAGCCGCCGCTCTTCTTGCGCAGCTCCCGCAGATCCAGCCGCAGACGGCAGCACATGCTGCGCACATCGCTGGGCTCCATGTCGGAGTTGATGTAATTGCTGAAGTACGGCGTGCCGTACTTGGCGGTCATCTCAAAGAGCAGCTTGTTGTTCTCCGTCTCCGACCAGTCGAAATCCCGCGTGATGGAGTAGGTCGGAATGGGGTACTGGAAGCCGCGGCCGTTGGCGTCGCCCTCGATCATGATCTCGATGAACGCCTTGTTCACCATGTCCATTTCCTTCTGGCATTCGCCGTAGGTGAAGTCCAGCTCCTTCCCGCCGACGATGGCGGGCATGTTGGCCAGATCCTTCGGGCAGGTCCAGTCCAGCGTGATGTTGGAGAAGGGCGCCTGCGTGCCCCAGCGGCTGGGCGTGTTGACGCCGTAGATGAAGCTCTGCACGCACTGCTTGACTTCCTTCTGGGACAGGTTGTCCACCCGCACGAAGGGAGCCAGATACGTATCAAAGCTGGAGAACGCCTGGGCGCCGGCCCACTCGTTCTGCATGATGCCCAGGAAGTTGACCATCTGATTGCACAGCGTGGACAGATGGCTGGCCGGAGCGCTGGTGATCTTGCCCGGAACGCCGCCCAGGCCCTCCTGAATCAGCTGCTTCAGGCTCCAGCCCGCGCAGTAGCCGGTCAGCATGCTCAGATCGTGCAGATGGATGCGCGCGCTGCGGTGCGCCTCGGCGATCTCGCTGTCGTAGATCTCGCTCAGCCAGTAGTTGGCCGTGATCGCGCCGGAATTGGACAGAATCAGACCGCCCACGGAGTAGGTCACCGTGGAGTTTTCCTTTACGCGCCAGTCGTTGATATGCAGATAGTCGTCCACCAGATCCTTGTAGTTCAGCAGGGCGGAATTCACGTTGCGAACCTTCTCCCGCTGCTTGCGGTACAGAATGTAGGCCTTCGCCACATCCGCGTAGCCGGCCTCGGACAGCACCTTCTCCACGCAGTCCTGAATCGTTTCCACGGCAATTTTGCCGTCCCGGATCAGCGGCTCATATTCCGCCGTCACCCGAAGGGCCAGCATATCGATCACGCTGGGGTGATACTGCTTCTTCTGGGCCTCAAAGGCCTTGGTGATCGCCCGGGCGATCTTGCCGATTTCAAACTCCGTAACCTTTCCATCCCGCTTGACAACCTGATACATATCCCATACTCCTGTTTATACATAATGAGACCGAAGGGCCGGAACCGACCCTTCAGGCGCAGAGCCTACTATACACGCTGTTTTCAGAATTGTCAATATCTTGTACGAATAAAAACCAGTTCTCCACTATATCTTGTGCAAACTGTGGAAACTGTGCATACTGTGTAAACTGTGGATAACAATTCACAGTTCCCGTTCAGTCCACCCCGCGCAGGCTCACTTCCCCGACCCAGGGCCGCATCAGCTCCGCCCACGCCCGCAGCTGCCCGTCCTCCGGAGCGTGCAGTCCCTCAAAGGGCACGGTCTCCCGGTCCGTGAACTTCTGCAGAAAGTACCGCCGCGCCCCCCGGATCCACGGCCCGATCCCGCGGAAGCTGTCCGCGTCGTGCAGCTCGGCCACGACGGTGGTCCGGAACTCATAGTCCACCCGGCCCTCCAGCAGAAGCCGGATGCTTGCTTCCACCGGGGCCAGATCCAGGTGCTCCAGCCCGGCGGTCCGCGCATAGCGCTCCGGGCTGTTTTTGATGTCCATCGCCACATACTGAACCAGATCCGCCCGGATCAGCTCCTCCAGCCTCTCCGGATGCATCCCGTTCGTATCCAGCTTGACGGGGTAGCCCATCTCCCGGATCCGTCCCAGGAACGCCGGCAGATCCGCGCGCAGCGTCGGCTCTCCCCCTGTCACGGCCACGCCGTCCAGCAGACCGGTTCTGCTCCGCAGGAAGCGCAGCAGCTCCTCCTCCGTCAGCGCCGCCGGCGCGGATCCGTCAATCAGCTCCGCGTTATGGCAGAAAGGGCAGCGCATGTCGCAGCCGCCCAGAAACACAGTGCATGCGACCCTGCCGGGAAAATCCAGCAGGGTCATTTTCTGCAGTCCATGAATGGTCATCCCATACTCCCCTTCCCGGAAGGCTCACAGCATGCGCCTTCTCAGCTCCTCCGGAGAGAGCGGCGACAGATCCGCCGGCGCCACGTCAAAGAGGGTTTTGCAGCCGCAGTCTCCCCGACGGTTCATCCGCCCCACCGCCCGGGCGCAGGCCAGCAGCACCGAGGCCGTGAATTCCGGATTCGAATCCAGCTTCAGCGAAAACTCCATCACATGCCGGTGCTGATCCCCCTCACCGGTGGTACCGCCGCGGATCACGGATCCGCCGTGGGGCAGCCCCGCGTGATCCCGCTTCAGCTCCTCCTCGCTGATGAAGTGCACCGTCGTATCGTAGTCCGCAAAATAGTTGGGCATTTCCCGGATCTGCTTCTCAATCAGAGCCCGGTCCGCGCCCTCCTCCGCCACGACCCAGCATTCCCGGGTGTGCTTTTCCCGGGTGGTCAGCTCCGGATTTTCGCCGGCGCGCACCCGGCGCACCGCGTCCTCCACCGGAATCGTATACTGACGCGCATCCCGGACGCCCGGAATTCTCCGGATCGCGTCACTGTGGCCCTGGCTCACGCCCCTGCCCCAGAAGGTGTAGTCCTTTCCAGCGGGCAGCGCCACATTCATGTACAGCCGGGCCAGGGAGAACAGGCCGGGATCCCAGCCTCCGCTGATCAGCGCCGTGTGCCCGGAGCCCCGGGCCGCCTCATCCACCCGGGCAAAATGCTCCGGAATGCGCGCGTGGGTGTCGAAGGAATCCACCACATTCATTTTGGCCGCCAGCGCGGGCGTCATTTCAGGCAGATCCGAGGCGCTGCCGCCGCAGAGAATCAGCACGTCGATCTCTCCCGCCCGGGTCTCCAGCTCCTTCGCGGCGTATACCGGCACGCCGGTCAGGGTTTTGACCGTGGCCGGATCCCGCCGGGTAAACACGCCCATCAGCTCAAGATCCGGGTGCAGGCGGGCATCCAGCTCCACGCCCCGTCCCAGATTGCCGTATCCGAAAATGCCGATTTTCATTCCGTTTCTCCCTTCAGCAAATCCTTCATATCATAAAGGCCCGGTCCCCTGCCCTGCAGGAACGCCGCCGCCTTCAGGCTGCCCTCCGCGAACACGCCCCGGCTGAATGCCTGATGCCGGAGGGTGATGCATTCATTCTGCGTGCTGATCATGACCTCATGCACGCCGACGATGTTGCCCATGCGGATGGCGTGAATCCCCACCTCTTCGCGGGTGCGCCTTCCCTGGCCGGCGCGCCCCATATGCGCCACCGCCCCGGGCCGTACCTCCCGGATCGCTTCGAACAGCGCCAGGGCCGTCCCGCTCGGCGCGTCGATCTTCCGGTCGTGATGCTGCTCCACGATTTCAATTTCCGCATCCGGATACAGCGCCACCGTCCGCCGGACCAGATCGCTCAGCGTCGCGATGCCCAGGCTGTAGTTCGCGGCCAGGAATACGGGGATATGCTCCGCCGCCTGATCAATCAGCGCCCGCTCCGCCTCCGTCTGTCCGGTGGTGGCCAGCACCAGGGGCAGCCCCGCCGCCTGCGCAAAGGCAACCAGCTCCGCGGTCATCGCGTGATGGCTGAAGTCGATCACCACATCCGCGTCCCGCGTGCATTCCGCGAAGGAGCCCACGCACAGGCCGTCCTCGCCGGGCGCCAGCGGATCCACTCCCTGCACGATTTCCATGTCCGCCGCCGCGGCGACGCAGGCTCTGACCTCCCGGCCCATATGCCCGCCATATCCGCTCAGAATGATTTTCATGCTCCCCTGTTCCTTTCTTTTATCCGGTTATGCCAGCCTCAGTCCGGCCTCCCGCATCAGCGCGAAAAGCTTTTCACGGTTCGCCTCTCCCATGGGAACCAGGGGCAGCCGCAGGCGCTCCTCGCACCAGCCGGCCGCCGCGCAGGCAGCCTTCGCCGGGATCGGATTCGTTTCGATCATCAGCTGGTTCATCAGCGGCAGCAGCTTCAGCTGCAGGGCCGCGGCCCCGGCCACGTCTCCCGCGAAAAAGCGGCCGCAGATTTCCTGCGTCTCCGCCGGCAGGATGTTGGCGATCACGGAGATGATGCCCCGTCCGCCCAGGCTCAGCGTCGGAACGATCTGATCATCGCATCCGGAGTAGACATCCAGCGCGTCCCCGCACAGGGCCAGCGTCCTAGCCACCTGGCTGATATTTCCGCAGGCCTCCTTGACCGCGGCAATCCTCGGATGCCCGCTCAGCTCCGCCAGCGTCTCCGGCAGCATGTTCAGCCCCGTCCGGCCCGGCACGTTGTACAGGATGCAGGGCACCGTGCTCTCCTCCGCGATGGCGGAGAAATGCGCCACCAGCCCCCGCTGCGTGGTTTTATTGTAGTAGGGGGTCACCAGCAGCACCGCGTCCGCGCCGGCGGCACAGGCTGTGCGCGTGCGCTCAATCGCGTGCGCCGTATTGTTGGATCCGCTGCCCGCGATCAGCGGCACCCTGCCCGCCACCCGCCGGACACAGAAGGTGATCAGCGCCTCGAACTCCGCGTCCGTCAGCGTGCTGCCCTCTCCGGTGGTTCCCGCGGCCACAATGCCCTGAATGCCCTTTTCCAGTTGAAAATCGATCAGCCGGCCCAGCGCCTCGTAATCCACGCCCTCGGCGCACATCGGCGTAATGATGGCGGTCGCCGCACCGGTGAACACAGTCTGTTTCATGCTAACCCCTCCCGTGCAATCCGCTCCAGTTTACACTCCCGTTTCCGGGCCGTCAATATGATCCGGGCCCGCAATTCTGTATCTGCGATGTTCTGCTTTTCTCCGCCGCGGCGCCCTCACCGCAGCCCGAATTCCTCCGGCCGGAAGCGGGGACAGGTGTTGTCCTGCGTGCAGATTACGGAGGCCGCCAGCCGCGTTCCGATATCGCAGGCTTCCGCCAGCGTTTTTCCATGGGTCAGCCCCGCCGCCACGCCGGAAAAAAAGGCATCCCCGGCGCCGGTCGTATCCGCCACGGCCACCTCCCAGGCCGGGCAGAAGCCATAGCGGCCGGAGGCCTCCGCCCACACGGCCCCCGCCGCCCCCAGCGTGACCACCATGGAGGAGATCCCCGCCGCGGCCACCTGCGAGGCCAGCTGCCGGGCCAGCACCTCCGGCTCCCGGGAGTCAAACTCGTCGGAAAAAAGCGTTTCCGCCTCCTGCCGGTTGCATACAAAGCAGCCCACCCGCTGCACAAAATCCCGCCGGTCCATCATGATGCTGATGTTGGATACGGCCGCGTAGACCG
This sequence comes from uncultured Clostridia bacterium, assembly GCA_946534455.1. Lineage (GTDB taxonomy): Bacteria > Bacillota > Clostridia > Christensenellales > Aristaeellaceae > Aristaeella. The sequence goes on from CAMNCR010000041.1 coordinate 11,749, forward strand.
GGCACCCGTAGCGCTCGCTCAGCCGGAAAACCTCCCGGATGATCTCCTTGTCCATATCCAGCTCCAGCAGGATGCTGTCCGCCCGGGAGAAGATCTCCTCCCCGTGCTCCGCCAGCACATCCAGCAGCGGCGTCAGATCGGGCCGCTGGGAAATGGAGGCGCACACATCGTTCTGGTTGTCAAACACGGCCAGCCACGTTCCCATGCCGTCAGGCACCTTCCGGACATAGCGCGTATCCACCCCGTGTCTGCACAGCTTGCTGAGAACATCCTGACCCACGCCGGTCTCGTCCACCAGGCTCAGAAATACAGGGTTCAGCTCCAGGTTGCCCAGATCCTCCGCGATGTTCCGGCTCACCCCGCCGTGCACATACCGCACCGTCCCCGCATTGCGTCCGCAGGGAATATAGTTCCCCGTCGGATATCCCTTCACATCCACAAATACCGAGCCCAGCACCACAATACTCATGCTTCTGCCTCCCCGCAGTCCCGGTCCTTCCTTCGCTCTGTTTCAGTCGGTCAGGCGCTGCTCCATGGTTGTGTACAGCGGCTTCATGCCCAGCCTCTCATAAAAACCGAAGGCGTCCACGTTAAAATTCCAGGCATGCAGCGTGATCCGGCTGCATCCCATCTCCCGCGCGGCCTCCACCGCCCGGTCGTACAGCCGGCGGCCGATGTGCGCGTGACGCGCGTCCTCGTCCACGCACAGGTCATCCAGATACAGGGTCCGCACCGGGCGCAGAGACGTGGTTTCCGCCGTTTCCTCCAGCATACAGAAGGCGTATCCGAGCACCCGCCCCGCTTCCTCCTCCACGAACACCGGCCTTTCAGGATCCTCGAAAATGGCCAGCAGCTCCTCGTCCGTATATTTGATGCCTCCCGCCTTGAACAGATCCGGCCGGCCGTCGGCATGAATCTGATTGACCTGATAAAGCAGCCGTTTCACCCCTGCCAGGTCCTCCCGCGTCGCCCTTCTGATGGCCATGTGCATCCCTTCCTCAGCATGTGATATACCGCATTTTATCATACTCCCCTCCGCCCGCGCAATCTGGAGAAGGGCGCATCCGTGAACGATTCCGATTTTTGCAAGAAAGAGCGAAAGGCCCTCATTTCCATCTTTAGCGGCTGTTTTCACGCCGCAATCCCGGATTCCCCCGTTTGACGGCAAAAAATGAGAATGCTATAATTGTATACAGAATACATATGTTTATGCGCTGAACTTTTGTTAAGGTCGGGGATTATGACGTACGAAGAAGCGTTGATGGCCAAAGCGGCATGGTATTATTACTTTCAGGATCTTACGCAGCAGCAGATTTCCGAGCGTCTGGGCATCAGCCGCATCCGGG
>CAMNCR010000042.1 GCA_946534455.1 uncultured Clostridia bacterium
CCTGGCCGGCACGGCGACCACCTTCAGCGTGGCCACGCCGCTCATGGCGGCCATCATGGTGAACCTGTTCGGCATCACCATGAGCCGGACCGCCCTGACCATCCTGATCCTTCTCCTGACCTGCGCGGTCTACACCTACGCCGTGCTGCACGGCTTCAAGGGCATCAGCATCCTGGCCAAGGTCTGCGTGGCGCTGTTCTTTGGCCTGCTGGTTATCGTCCTGCTGACCAGCGGACAGGGCCGGTTCATCGTCGAGAACGGCTTCCAGAGCCTGGGCAAGATGGTGCAGAACTTCGTGGAGCTGAGCACCTTCACCGATCCCATGCGCACCAGCAATTTCCCCCAGGACTGGACCATCTATTTCTGGGCCTACTGGATGGTCTGGTGCATCGCGGCGCCCTTCTTCATCGGCAACATTTCCCGGGGCCGCACCATCCGGCAGACCATCCTGGGCGGCTATGTCTTCGGCGTGGGCTCCACCATCGTCAGCTTCATCGTCCTGGGCAATTATTCCCTGGGCCTGCAGGCGGCCGGCGCGGCGGATTTCATCGCCCAGTACGAGGCCGGCGGGGATCTCTACGCCCTGATTCTGAACATCATCGGCACCATGCCCGGCTCCGGGTTCATTCAGGCCCTGGTGCTCCTGTGCATGGTCGCCTTCTATGCGACCTCCTTTGACTCCATCGCCTACACCGCGGCCTGCTACAGCTATCGGAAGCTGGGGGCGGAGGAGGAGCCCCACCGGCTGATCGAGCTCCTCTGGTGCCTGCTGCTGATCGTGCTGCCCGTGGCGCTGGTGTTCTCGGAGAGCTCCATGAACAACATTCAGAGCGTCAGCATCATCTCCGCCTTCCCCATCGGCCTCATCATGATTCTCATGATCTGGGCCTTCTTCCGGGACGCCCGGAAGCTGCTGGAGGAGCGGAGGCTGCGCTGAGCGGGGAGACGCCGGAGGATTACGCCTGGGGACCGTGGTAGCGCAGGCACAGCATGGTCAGATCGTCGAACTGCGGCGCGTCCCCGACGAAGGCGTCCACGCCCTGCCGGACCGCGGAAAGCACCTGCTCCGGGGCCGCGTCGGGATCCCGGTTCAGGGCGGCCAGCATGCGCTCGGCGCCGTAGAGCTCGTTCTTCGCGTCCGTGGCCTCCGGGACACCGTCGGTGTAGACAAAGAGGCTGTCCCCCGGGTTCAGCTGGAATTCGTGCTGGCGGAACCGCATGCCCTCCATGACGGCCACGGCCGGGGAGTGGCGGTACTGGATCAGCTCATACTGTCCTCCCACGCGGCGGAGGGTCGGATGCTCGTGACCCGCGTTCACGGCCAGGCCCTGGCCCGTGGTCAGATCCACGACGGCCAGCCACACCGTGACGAACAGCTCCGCCTCGTTGCCGTCGCACAGCTGCTGGTTCACGTTGGCCAGAATCTCCGAGGGGCTCCGGCCCAGCAGCGCCTGGTTCTTGATCAGCGTTTTGGCGATCACCATGAACAGGGCCGCCGGAACGCCCTTGCCGGAGACGTCCGCCATGACCAGGCAGAGATGGGTGTCATCCACGAGGAAGAAGTCATAGAAATCGCCCCCGACCTCCTTGGCCGGATCCATGCTGGCGTAGATGTCAAAATCCGCCCGGTCCGGGAAGGGCGGGAAGATGCGGGGCAGCATGTCCGCCTGAATCTGGGAGGCGATGCTCAGCTCGGCGCCGATGCGCTCCTTTTCGGCGGTCACCACGGCCAGGTTGTCCATATAGTCGATCAGGCGCTCTTCCATGCTCCGGGTTTTCTGATACAGGTTGCCGATCTCGTCCCTGGAGTGGATCGGCAGGTTGATCACCTGATCCTTCGTGAGCCGGCCCTCATCGCCGCCGAAGTGATCCACCGCCCGGGACAGCAGGGAGAGGGGCTTCGTCACCGTTCTGCGCATCAGCAGCATGGAGATCAGCACGGCCACCAGGGCCGCGATGATGGCATAGATCAGCATCTGCCAGAGGAACTTGTGCCGGGCCGCCATGACCTCGTTCATGTCGATATCCACGCCCACCGACGCCACCCGGTTTCCGGCGCTGTCGGTAACGGGCTCATAGCAGGAGGCCAGCCAGCCGAACTCGGAGTGGCTGACCTGCGGCGCGATGGGCACGTTGGCGCCCTCCCGATGAAAGCCCTCCGTGTCCGGGGCGATCAGCCCCTGAACCCAGAGGGGCTCGTCCGGATCCAGAATGTACATGCTGGAGTTCGGGCCCTCCTGCCTGTCCAGCATATCCACCAGATAGACATAGGTCGCGCCCTGTCCGTCCCGGTAGTCCGACAGCACGCGCCGCAGGCGGGTCACATAGTCCAGCTCCCCGTGCTCCTCCAGGTACTGCCGGATCGCGGTATCGTCCCCCTGGAGGCCCGCCTCCACCCGGATGGCCTGGTATTCGTCCTCCTGCAGCAGCGCGGAGATGGATTTCAGGTGATCCCCGTCCAGGAAGGTCACCAGCGTCCGGGCGGTCTGGAGCGCCTTCTCCATGTAGAAGGCGTCCACCTCCTGGGCGTTGGTCAGGTAGGCCAGAGCGATCAGGGATCCGGCGATGACGATCACGCCCAGGAGAATCAGAAGATCCATCCGAAGGGCGACCGAGTACCTTTTCTTCATCGGGTTGGTTCCTCCATGCGCTTTATTCGTAGATCACGGTCAGGGTGTTGAAGCCCTGATAATTGCGGTATTCCATGTGCCGGCTCTGCCTGCGCACCATCATGACGCCGATGGAATCCATGATGCTGCTTTCCATATCCTTCCGCGCCTTCTCCATCTTCAGATCCAGCGGGTTAAAAAACGGCGCGCTGTCCCGGATGTGCAGGACGTACCGCGGTCCGGGCTCCACCACCAGGGTCACCTGAATATATTCGTCCTTCTGCCCGGAAAAGGCCTTCTGCAGCGTGACCGCGCAGAGCTCCTCCACGCCCAGCTGCAGCTGAACCGCCTTCGCCGGGGGAATGCCCTGGGCCTCGCAGAATTCCGCGACCTGATTCACCACGTCGCCCAGCTCGTGGCTGCTGTTGGTCAGCGCCGCGCGGAAGACCGGCAGCGGCTGCAGGCTGCTCTGCCGCTCGACCCGGCGCTGCAGCAGCAGGAAGATCCCCGCCGCCAGCGCCTCCGCCGGCAGGAAGGCCCACCAGATGCTCTCCGGCCAGAGGAGACCCGCCGCCAGCGCGAAGGGGATCCGCGGCACGGCGTCCCGCAGGAAGGTGCCCTGAATGGCCAGCCACGGGTGCCGGACGGCCTGGTCATACAGCACCAGGAGAAGCAGCAGGCCCGCGAAGGGCGTGGACAGCAGGTAGATGCGGATCGCCGGCACGGCGACCGCCATCTGCTCCGGCAGCCGCAGGCCGAAAAGCCGGCTGATCGGTCCGGCGAAGGCCGCGATCAGGGCCGCCAGCAGCAGGCCCTCCCCCAGGCCGAACCGCAGCCCCAGCCGGCGGATGAACCGCAGGCTTTCCCGGTCATGCTCCACCGAGAAGGTGGCGGCGCAGGGCTGCATCGATTCCCCGACGGTCCTGTAAATCGGCTGAAGCACATAGGCGATGTTCAGCACCAGGTCAAACACGGCCACATACAGGTCCCCCGGGATCCGTCCCTGCCGCCCGGCGTCCATCAGCAGGTGATTGATCATCAGCTGGGAGCCGAACTGGAAAACGATGCTCAGGGAGGAGGAGGCGCCGCTGCGGAGGGAGCCGGCCAGGCAGGCCCGGACCTGCCGCGGATCCTCCGGCTGCGCATTCAGGATGTCCCGCAGGTGCAGGATGCCCCGCCGGCTGAAAAAATGCGTGGCCAGCAGGATCAGGCTG
>CAMNCR010000043.1 GCA_946534455.1 uncultured Clostridia bacterium
CTCCACGGCGGAGCGGCGCCAGTCCTCCGCCACCACCCAGTAGAACAGCCCGGTCAGCAGCGCGAAAACCAGCGTCAGGATCAGCAGCTTTCCGGGAAGGGAGCTCCATCCCTTACTCTTGTTCAATCCTGTTCCTCCCTTTTCTTTTCATGGAGCAGCGCCAGCACGTTCATCTGCAGCTCCACGCTCTGGGCGCTCTTCTTCGCCTCGGTATGCAGCACCAGACCGGCGCTCAGCGACAGCAGAGAGAAAACCGCCATGAATCCGGAGACGATCAGCGTCGGGAACCGGGGCACCAGACCCGTCTGCCCGTATTCCACCAGCACGGGAATGGCCAGCACCACCGCCACCAGCATCAGCAGCGCGGAAACCCAGCCGAAAAAGGTCAGCGGCTTATAGTCCTTGAACAGCGCGGCGATGGTCCGGATGACCCGGAAGCCGTCGGAGAAGGTGTTGAGCTTGGAGGCGCTGCCCGCCGGCCGGTCCCGGTATTCCACGGGCACGCTGGCCAGGTTCAGCCGCTTGTCCAGGGCGTGAATGGTCATCTCCGTCTCGATTTCGAAGCCCTGGGACAGCACGGGGAAGCTCTTCACGAACATCCAGCTGAAGGCCCGGTAGCCCGTCATGATATCCGTCACGTGGCCGTGAAAGATGCCGTTCACCAGGCGGCGCACCAGCACGTTGCCCAGATTGTGGAAGGGGCGCTTGTTCTCCTGGAAGTAGGTGGAGGACAGCCGGTCCCCGATGACCATGTCCGCCCCGTCCCGCAGCACCAGCTCCACCATGTCCCGGGCGCTTTCGGCGGGATAGGTATCGTCCCCGTCAGCCATGAGATAGCAGTCGGCGTCGATCTCCCGGAACATGGTGCGGATCACATTGCCCTTTCCCTGGCGGCGCTCCCGGCGGACGATGGCGCCGGCCTCCCGGGCCCGGGCGGCGGTGTCGTCGGTGGAGTTGTTGTCATAGACATAGATCTCCGCCTCCGGCAGCGCCTGCCGGAAGTCCCGCACCACCTTGCCGATGGTTTTCCCTTCGTTATAGCAGGGAATGATCACCGCGATCCTGCCCACAGGCCCGCCTTCCTTCTCTGTCAGCCCCCGCGGACGCCGTCACAGCGTTTCGCGGTTGCCGTACATCTGCTGATAGTAGTTCTGATATTCGCCGGAGATGATCTCCTCCCACCAGTCCCGATGCTCCAGGTACCAGCGGATGGTCTTTTTGATGCCGTCGGCAAACTTCGTTTCCGGCAGCCAGCCCAGCTCGTTGTGGATCTTGGTCGGATCGATGGCATAGCGCATGTCGTGGCCCTTGCGGTCCCCCACGTGGGTGATGAGGCTTTCCGGCTTGCCCAGCTCTTTGCAGATCAGCTTCACGATGTCGATATTCGCCATCTCGTTATGCCCGCCGATGTTATACACCTCGCCGACCCGGCCCTGGTGAATGATCAGATCGATGGCCTTGCAGTGATCCTCCACGTACAGCCAGTCCCGCACGTTCTTCCCCTCGCCGTACACCGGCAGGGGCTTATCGTTCAGCGCGTTGGCGATCATCAGGGGAATCAGCTTCTCCGGGAAATGATAGGGCCCGTAATTGTTGGAGCAGCGGGAAATGCTCACCGGCAGGCCGTAGGTCCGGTGATAGGCCATGACCAGCAGATCCGCCGCGGCCTTGCTGCTGGAATAGGGGCTGGAGGTATGGATCGGGGTCTCCTCGGTGAAGAGCAGGTCCGGCCGGTCCAGCGGCAGATCGCCGTACACCTCGTCCGTGGAAACCTGATGATAGCGGGTGATGCCGTATTTCCGGCAGGCATCCATCAGCGTGGCCGTGCCGATGATGTTGGTCTGCAGGAAGATGCCGGGATCCTCGATGGAGCGGTCCACATGGCTTTCCGCCGCGAAGTTCACCACGATGTCCGGATGCTCCTCCTCGAAGAGCCGGTACACCGCCTCCCGGTCGCAGATATCCGCCTTCACGAAGCGGAAGTTCGGGCAGTCCATCACGCCCTTCAGGGTGGAGAGGTTGCCCGCGTAGGTCAGCTTGTCCAGGCAGATGATCCGATATTCCGGATGTGCCTCCAGCATGTGAAAAATGAAATTGGAGCCGATAAACCCGGCGCCGCCGGTGACGATCACAGTCATGGAAATACCCCTTCCCGTTGATTCAGATTGCGCCCCGCGCAGCAACATTGTACCAGACATCCGGAGCCCTGTCCACCGGTCACCGCCGGAAATAGGGCGGCTGCGGACCCCTCGGCGGCTCCTGGGCGGGCGGCGGGACCGCCCGGGGCGACGCCCGGTTCAGAATCTCCCCGCCGAACAGGCTCAGCAGCAGTCCCATCGCCACCAGGCCGGATACCGTGCCCGCCAGGAAGCCGCGGTACAGCCCCCAGCCCAGCACCGCCAGGGTGGGCACCAGCAGCGGCACCGCCGCGCCCCGGCGGCGATGCAGCAGCAGGCAGAGCAGCCCCAGCAGCACCGTCAGCGCCAGGAAGAGCATGCGGGCTACCATGGCCTCCATCTTCGGATCCTCCATCATGATCCGGAGGTTTTCCCAGAAGGACTGCTGACGGACCTCGCTCAGATGGCGCAGGCCGCTGATCCAGGCGGAGAAGTCGTCCAGGCGGATCGAAAGCTCCCAGGCGGACCAGGCGATGAGGCCCAGGCCGCCCGCCAGCATCAGATGTCTGCCGCCTGCCCTGATGGCCGGTTTTCTTCTGTGGGATCTTTCACCCCGGTTTTTCAATTCTGATTCCCCCTTGCTGTCGGAATCATGTATTACGCCTTCGGCGGAACCAAAGGGCTTTCCGATCGCCCTTTGGAAACCGCCCATTATTCCGCCGGATTCAAAAACAGATCGTCGCGCAGCAGGAAATCCAGATTGCGCTCCACCAGCTCCAGAACAAAGATATCCGGCTTTTCCAGGTCGATCTTGTCGCGGGTGAAGGCCTGCAGATGGGTCAGCACGGTTTCGGAGAAGGCATGGCCCAGCACCGGCGCCATGGCGGAGCAGAAGGAATCCCGGCACATCAGCAGCTTGCCCTCCGCCTCCCGGGAGGGGCAG
>CAMNCR010000044.1 GCA_946534455.1 uncultured Clostridia bacterium
TTCGAGGCGGTCCGGTAAGCGGGCCTTCTCCATTCCCGGTCCATGAAACAGCCCCGGTGAACCGAGCGTTCACCGGGGCTGCTGTGATTCCGGGGATCAGGGATTGCCGGGCGGACGGGCGGTCCCTTTCCGGGCCGGCTTCGCTGCCTCAGGCGGGGGCCAGAATATAGGTGATGGTGTCCATGAAGTTCAGATACACCTCACCGTCCGCTCCGGGGGTGAAGCGCAGCTGACCGGCGCCGTAGTAGTCCACGACGGCCTCGCTGCCTTCCCAGGTCCAGGTGAGGCCCGTCACGTTCGAGCCGAGCATGATGAAGTCCAGGCTGCCGTCGGCGTGAAGCACGACGGAAAGCTCAGCGCCCAGAACGGAGGCGTCCATTTCATAGCCGCCGGCGCCGTAGCGGACGCAGACATATTTCGTGTCCAGGGCGATGCTGCCGTCTCCGGCGCCGGGCGCCTCGCCGCTGGCGGGAACCGCCACGGGCGCGGTGGGCTCCGGCGTGGGCGTGGCGGGCGCGGCGCCCTGGGCGGCGGCCACCAGGTCCTCATACATCGGGGTTGCCGGATCCCAGACGGCGTCCGGATCCCGGCTCATAATCATGTAGCCGCTGATGCGGTTATTGAACTGCAGGAAGCCGCCCGGCAGCAGCACGACACCGACCTCGCCGACCTGAATGAAGCCGTCCTCCGGGTTCACGGCCCAGTGGGTCAGATCGTCGCCCATGTTTCCGGAGACGGTGCCGTCGGCGTTCAGGGTCATGATATCCTGCCAGTCATAGGCCTCTCTGGGATCGCCGGTGAAGCCGCCGGTGCCGTAATAGATGCTGTACCAGGTGGCGACATAGTCGGCGGGATCCAGGCTGACGCCTTCGATCTCCGGCAGGGCGGCAGGCGCGGCGGGGGCCTGGACGGGTTCCGCCGTGGGAGCCGGCGCGGGCTCCTCCGCGGGGACAGCCGTGGGCTCCGCCGCGGGTTCCGGAGCGGCGGGCGCCTGCGTCACTGCGGGCTGCGCGAAGGGGGAATCCGGATAGACGCCGTTAGGCTCCTCCAGCCGGAGAACGGTGAAATTCTCCCCCAGGGTGTCGAAGAAGGCCTGGACGGCGGCTACCTCGGCCTCACCCGCGGCGGGCGGAAGGCTGACGGTGATGTCCTTTTCCTGCTTCTCGAAGGCGGTGGCCGCGATTTCGGGCAGGGTCAGGTTTTCCAGATAGATCCGGGAAAGATAGGTTCCCCTGAAGGCCTTCTCCCCGATGGACGTCAGGCTCGTGGGCAGGTTTACGGCATACAGATACGTTCCGGAGAAGGCCTCCTCGCCGATGCGCGTGACGCCCTCGGGAATCACCAGGTTCATGGACAGCCCGCTCTGATAGAAGGCGCGGCGGGAGATCTCCGTGAGCCCTGCGGGCAGGGTGAGCTTCTGGCCGCCGTACAGCGCGTAGGCCTCCTCCCCGATGGTCCGCACGGTGGAGGGAATGGGGGCATAGACCAGGCGGCTGAGCCCGTCAAAGGCGTGGTCGCCGATTTCCTCGAGTCCCTCCGGCAGGGAAATGGCATAGCAGAAATCATTTCCGCGGAATGCGTTCGGCGCGATGGCTCTGACCGGTACGCCGTCGATCTGGGCGGGAACGTCGATCCACGTATCCTCGCTGGAGGCGGTCAGCAGCGTGCCCGTTTCCGGATCAAAGGTAAACTCCGCGTGAAGCTCCGGCTGAGGCAGGGCGTTCCGGCCGCTGGGCTGAATCTGCTCCGGGGGAACCTTCTCGAAAGCGGCCCGATAGGCCTCCACCTGGTCATCCGGCACGCGGATGATCAGATCCTTCGGGGCGTTGTTCAGCGTGGTGAAGGGCACCGTCAGGACCGGGCAGGGTCCCTCGAAGGTGATCGTCTTCAGCTCGCGGCACAGGCCCAGCACGTCATGGCTGAAGAGGCGGACGGAGGCCGGAAAGGTGATCTCCGTCAGGGCCGGACAGTTGAAAAAGCAGTTGGTGCCGATCACCTGCACCGTCTGGGGGAGGGAGACGGAGGTCAGGTTTTTCGCGCCTTCCAGAACCGAATCGCCCAGGACGAGCAGTCCCTCCGACGCCGTGAAGGAGGTGATATCCTCCCTGCGCGTGAGGCCCTTGCTCTGAAGCACCCGCACGGGATGGCCGTTTACCTCCGCGGGAAGGACCACATCTCCGCCGGGGCCGGAATAGCCGTTGACATACCCCCAGGTTTTATCATAGGTCCACTCCGGTTCCTCAGCCAGGGCGGACAGGCTCACGCAGAGCGCGAGCGCCAGCAGACACGCCAGGATTCTCTTCATGCTGCACACCTCCATTGCGCGATGACGGCCCGGCGGCGGAGCCGCCGGCAGAAACGGAACAACACGGGGCAAAGGGGGAAAACTTGTTTCATAGCAATGACAGGAAAGGGATGGATCAATCTCAATATATCATGCTGAAGGCCGGGATGCAAGGGAAAAACAGGCCGGAGGGGAGGATCAGGCCGTTTCCAGGCCGCGATAGTAGTTTTCCAGCGCGGGCCTGGAGCGCTCATAGGCGGCGCGGAGCCCGGGATCGAACTGGGTTCCCATGCCCTCGAGGATGATCTGATGGGCCCGGTCAAAGTCAAAGGCTTCCTTGTAGACCCGCCGGCTGACCAGCGCGTCATACACATCGGCGATGGCCATGATGCGGGCCTCCAGGGGAATCCGCTCTCCGGCGAGCCCGTCGGGATACCCGGAGCCGTCCCACCGCTCGTGATGATAATGCGCTACGTTTTCCGCCAGGATCCGGAAGGACTCATCGTCCGTATGGAGCAGGATCTCATGAATGACGCGGGCCCCCTCCGCGGAATGGCGCTTCATCTGCGCAAATTCCTCGGGCGTGAAACGGCCGGGCTTGCGGAGAATGCTGTCATCCACGGCGATTTTGCCCAGGTCGTGCATGGGAGCGGCCTTGATGAGGTCCCGGCAGAACGCCTCGGTCAGGGACAGCCTTCCCTCGTCCCGGAGCGCGCCGACCAGGAGCCTGACCCCTTCGCTGGTGCGTTTGATATGACCGCCGGTGGAATTGTCCCGACTTTCTACCATCGTGGCCAGGCTCATGATCAGATGGTCATGCATCTCCAGAATGTGCTGGGTTTTCCGATCCACTTCCGCATTCAGCTGGGCATTATAGGTATCCAGGTGCTGGAGCAGCCGCTTGTTGGCGGTATCGTCGATGAAGGTGATGATATAGCCCCGGCAGCGGTTGCCGTCATAGAGGTCGTTGACGATCGCGTTGTAGAACCGGTCATGCTGCGGATCGCCGTCCGGGGCATGCACGGGATAGTCGAAGGTGTTGTGGGCCCGGTTTTCCCGGAAGCTGTCCAGAAAATGCCGGAGCTTTTCCTGGGACGGCCGGTCGCCGAAGGGCTGATCGATGACGGCCTCCGCCAGCTCCGGAACCAGCTGCCGGGCGATGGCGTTGCTGCCCAGGTAGCGGTTCCTGAAATCGAAGGAAACGTAGCCGACCTTTTCCTCCTGCACATAGGAATCGATGATCGTATCGCTCACATCATACAGATTGATCCGGTAGGCGATCAGAACGAAGGTGAGCTCCGCGATCACATATCCGAGGGGCACCAGATCCAGCTGGCTGCCGACGAGCTTCAGCACGACGAAGTAGGCCAGCACGCAGACGATGTCGGGAATGACCAGCAGGAGCAGGATGCGGCGGGGAATCTCCTTCTTCCGCCGCCAGGAGTAGACGATGGCGATCAGACCGGTCAGGAGGAAAAGACCCACCAGCGCGTAGAAGACGGTGTGCATGAAGCCGTATTCCCGGAGCAGCACCGGCTCGCCGTTCACGATTTCAAAGGAGGAGCGCGAATAGAACAGATCGCTGTGACCGATGGTCAGGACGGAGGCGTATACCGCGGTGCAGAGGATGAACATGCCGGTCCGCACGCCCCGGGGAACCGGAATCTGGCAGAGGTTGAGGATGCACAGGACGATAAAGAGCTGCAGGAAGCTGCCGCCGATATAGATGATCTTCTGGGCGGTGAGAGCGCCATCCATCGTCGTGGCCAGGGAGGAAAGCAGATAGCCCAGACAGGCCACGGGGATCAGGGTGAAGATCATCGTGAAATTGATATCAAAATGCTTGTGCCACATCCAGATGTAGAGCGCCGCAAAAAGAAGGGAAGCGACGAACGTGCCGCCATATAACAGCTGCATCAAGGGAATTGTCTCCTTTTTCCGGGTTTCTCCGGTCAGTCCGCGG
>CAMNCR010000045.1 GCA_946534455.1 uncultured Clostridia bacterium
TCCTCCACCACGGCCTTCCGGCAGGCCATGGGATCCATGCCCGCATAGGGCCCCGCGTTCTCGTTCATGGTGCCGTCGTCATGGGTCACGGTGATAATTTCCAGATGATGCCGCTGCGCGACCTCGAAGTCGTTCGGATCGTGGGCAGGGGTCATCTTCACCGCGCCGGTGCCGAAGTCCATCTCCACATAGTCATCCGCCACCACCGGGATTTCCTTGTTCATCAGGGGCAGAATCACCTTTTTGCCCACCAGATGGGTATATCGCTCGTCCGCGGGGTTCACCGCCACGCCCGTATCGCCCAGCATGGTCTCAGGCCGGGTGGTGGCCACCACCACGCCCTCGCTGCCGTCCGCGCCGGGATAGCGAATGTGCCACAGATGGCTGGCCTGCTCCTTGTATTCCACCTCCGCGTCGCTCAGCGCGCTGCGGCAGGCCGGGCACCAGTTGATCATCCGCTGTCCGCGGTAGATCAGGCCCTTCTCATACAGGCGCACGAACACCTCGCGCACCGCCCGGCTGCAGCCCTCGTCCATCGTGAAGCGTTCACGGCTCCAGTCGCAGCTGACGCCCATCCGCCGCTGCTGGTTGACGATTCTCCCGCCATATTCCCGTTTCCACTGCCAGGCCCGCTCCAGAAAGGCTTCCCGGCCGATCATCTGCTTGGTCAGGCCTTCCTTGCGCATGGCCTCCACGATCTTGACCTCCGTGGCGATCGCCGCGTGGTCGGTTCCCGGCAGCCAGAGGGTCGGATCCCCCTTCATGCGGTGATAGCGGATCGGCGCATCCTGCAGGATGCAGTCCATGGCGTGACCCATATGCAGCTGCCCGGTGATGTTGGGCGGCGGCATGACGATGGTAAAGGGCTTCTTTCCCTCCTCCCGATGCGCGACAAAGGCACCTGCCTGCTCCCAGGCCTGATAGATCTCTCCCTCGATTTCCTGCGGATTGAAGCGGGTTGCCATATCCGCGCCAGTCATCCTCTTTTCCATGGAACGATCCTCCATCCGTCATAAAAAACGCAGCTCCGTCCGATTCCAGGACGGAGCTGCGTATCAACTCTTGCTGAAAAAAGCAGTCGACAATCAGGCGTCCTTCTTTTCGTCCTTGTTGACGACCTGGACGCCGTTATAATAACCGCAATTCTTGCACACGCGATGGGCCAGCTTCATCTGATGGCACTGGGGGCACTCAACGATTCCCGGCAGTGACAGCTTCCAGTTGGCACGGCGGCTGTGCTTGCGAGCCTTGGAAATTTTCCCTTTCGGAAGAGCCATGATTCACACCTCCTCATTGTTTTCAAGCAATTGTCGCAACCCGGCGAACGGATATTGAATGCCCGGTTCGGCGGGAGCAACATCCGGGTCCCTGTATGCAAGGCCCGGGCAATCCTCTCTGCAAAGAAAGCGGATCGGCAGAGCCATGACGGCGTATGACATCACCAGCTTGTCCAGCGAGATCTCCTGCCCGTCGTAGGCAAAGATCTCGTCATCCTCCGGGTCGCCCCCCCGCAGGAATGTTTCATCGAAAGCATTCTCCACCGGGGCCTGCGCCTCTCCAAGGCATTTCGCGCAGCGCGCGTGGGCAATGGTGCGAAGCTGGCCCTTCAGGGAAACATTCCCTTCCTCGTCCGCCATAAACCGCCCTTCCACGATGCACTCGTCCAGCCGGACGAGATCCCCGCCGATTTCCTGATCCGCAATGGCCTGCGTGCCGGAAAACCGGTACTCCTGACCGGGATGGGCTAAAGCCTGCGTAACCTCCAGCTTCATGTCCTCACCTCAAAAGTGACCATTTGTTATTATATGATCCCTTCCACCGTTTGTCAACAGGTATCTTTTCATTTCAAGCCCGGGGAATGATTATTCGTCCCGAACCTTCCCGGTCGTCACCAGATCCAGGGTATCCCGCGCGATCATGATTTCCTCATTCGTGGGGATGACGCACACCGTCACCCGGCTGTCATCCGCGGAGATCACCGCTTCAGACCGGGTCTGGTTCTTCTTGGGATCGATTTTCGCGCCCATGAAGTCCAGCCCGTCAATCACCGCCGCGCGCAGGTCCGCGTTGTTTTCGCCGATGCCCGCCGTGAAGCAGATGATATCCACCCCGCCCATGGCCGCGGCATAAGCGCCGATATACTTCTTGATGCCGTACACGAGCATTTCCTGCGCCAGCCTGGCATCCGGATCCCCGGCTTCCGCCAGCGCGTCAATGTCCCGGCAGTCGCTGCTCTTCCCGCTGATGCCCAGCAGACCGCTCTTCTTGTTCATGATGGTCAGCACTTCATCCACGCTGATCGGATGTCCCACGGGCGTCCCGTCATCGTTCAGCGGATTGTTGGCGATAAACTGCACCACCGCGGGATCGCAGCTGCCGCAGCGGGTGCCCATCAGCAGGCCCTCCAGAGGCGTCAGGCCCATGGAGGTATCCTGGCACTTGCCGTCCTTCACGGCGCTCAGCGAGGAACCGTTGCCCAGGTGGCAGATGATGATCTTCTTGCCTTCGGGGCTGATTCCCAGGAACTGGCACACCCGGCGGCTCACATAGCGGTGGCTGGTTCCGTGGAAGCCGTAGCGGCGCACGTGCAGCTTTTCCTCATACATCTTCGGCACGCCGTACATATAGGCCTTCGGCGGCATGGTCTGATGGAAGGCGGTATCAAACACGGCCACCTGCGGGGTGCCCTTCATGACCTTCTCGCAGGCCTCGATGCCCATCAGGTTGGCGGGGTTGTGCAGCGGTCCCAGCGGGAAGCAGTCCCGGATCGCCTGCTTGGCGGCGTCGTTGACGATGACGGAGGCCGTGAACGCGTTGCCGCCGTGCAGCACGCGATGTCCCACCGCGCCGATTTCATCCGTGGACCGGATCACGCCGAACTCCGGATCCTGCAGGATCTTCAGCATCAGCTGCGCCGCAGCCTCATGATCCGGAATGGTTTCCACAATTTCAGTCTTCTTGTCCCCGGCGCTGTGCTTGAGCCTGCTGCCCTCAATCCCGATCCGTTCGACCAGGCCCTTGGCCAGTTCCTTTTCACCGTCCATATCGATCAGCTGATACTTGAGGGAGGAAGAACCCGCGTTGACCACCAGTATTTTCATCGTTGCACCTTCTCCTTTACCATAATAGCCTTTGCCCGTGACAGTCCTCTGGGACAGTCTTCTGTATTATACATGTTTTTCCGTGGAAAGCAAAGCCCTTTTCAGGCTTCCGTTTCCCGGAGAATCCGCCGTGCCACATGGATTCCGCTGGCGCTGGCGTGGCTCAGGCTGTGGGTCACGCCGCTCCCGTCGCCGATCACGTAGAGCCCCGGATACTCCGTCTCCAGGTTCTCGTCCAGCTCAACCTCCATGTTGTAGAATTTCACCTCCACGCCGTAGAGGAGCGTATCGTCGTTGGCGGTGCCGGGGGCAATTTTATCCAGCGCGTAGATCATTTCGATGATGCCGTCCAGAATCCGCTTGGGAATCACCAGGCTCAGGTCTCCGGGCGTGGCCGCCAGGGTCGGCGTCACGAAGCTTTCCCGGATCCGCCCCGGCGTGCTTCTTCTTCCCCGGACCAGATCCCCGAAGCGCTGCACGATCACGCCGCCGCCCAGCATGTTGCTCAGCCGGGCGATGGACTCGCCGTAGCCATTGGAATCCTTGAAGGGCTCCGAAAAGGTCTTGCTCACCAGCAGCGCGAAGTTCGTGTTCTCCGTATGTCTGGCAGGATCCTCGTAGCTGTGTCCGTTGACCGTCACGATGCCGTTCGTATTCTCGCTGACCACCGCTCCCCGGGGATTCATGCAGAAGGTGCGGACCCGATCCTCGAACTTCTCCGTTCTGTAGACGATCTTGCTCTCGTACAGCTCATCCGTCAGATGGCTGAAGATGGCAGCCGGCAGCTCCACGCGCACACCGATGTCCACCCGGTTGCTCAGGGTCGGAATGTCCATGGCGCGGCAGACGCCTTCCATCCATTTGCTGCCGCTGCGCCCCACGGAGATCACGCACTGGCGCGCCACCACCGACTCCCCATTGCCCAGCGTCAGCTGATAGCCCTCCGGATCCCTGCGCACCTCCGCCACCGGCGTCCCGAAGCGGAACTCGCACCGGTCCTTCAGCGCCTCGTAGAGATTCTGCAGCACGATGTAGTTGATATCCGTCCCCAGATGCCGCACCTGGGCATCCAGCAGATGAAGCCCGTTTTTCAGGCACATCTGCTTGATCGCCGTGTTGGCCGTGGAATAGAGCTTCGTTCCCTCTCCCCCGTAGCGCAGATTGACCTCGTCCACATAGCGCATCAGCTCCAGCGCGCGCTGCTTGCCGATATGGGCATGCAGGCTTCCGCCGAAATCGTTGGTGATGTTGTATTTTCCGTCCGAAAAGGCGCCTGCGCCGCCAAAGCCGCTCATGATGGAGCAGGTTTTGCAGCGGATGCAGCTCTTCACCTTGTCGCCGTCGATGGGGCACTTCCGCTGCTGCAGCGGATGGCCCAGCTCAAAAACCACAACCCGAAGGGGCTTTGTCGCCTTCTGCATCAGCTCGTAGGCCGTATAGATGCCTCCCGGTCCCGCGCCGACAATGGCCACATCATAGATCATGCTTCATATCCTCTTTCTGCTTTTTCTCTACCGCCGACACGGTCAGCAGGCCGTCCCGTACGGAAAATCGAATCGTTTTCCCCGCAAACTCGAAGGCGTAGATCCGCTCCGGATCCTCCTGATAGGCCGGCCGGGGATCCTCCGCCAGCGCGCTTCTCAGTCCGGCCGCTTCCTCCTCCGTCAGGGCGCGGAGGCAGCTTTCCGGAATTTCGACCCGCACCCGGCGCTTTTCCGTTTCGTCCGTAAAGCCCCCCGTCGCCTCCGGGCGGCAGTCCGCGTAGGGCAGATAGGGCTTGATGTCGTAGATCGGCGTTCCGTTCATCAGGTCCGCGCCGGCCACCCGCAGCACCATTCCCTCTCCCGTCCGCTCGACCCCAATCAGCTTCACGCAGCTCAACCCCAGGGCATTAGGCCGAAAAGGCGAGCGGGTTGCAAAAACACCCACTCGCCTGTTGCCGCCCAGCCGGGGCGGCCGAACCGTCGGCCGCCAGCCTTCCCGTTCCGCCCGGTGAAAACCCCAGATCAGCCAGAGGTGGGAGTAGGCTTCAATGCCCCGAAGGGCTTCAGCCACCCGGAATTCCGGCTCAAAGCGGATCGTGGAGAGAACCTCCTCCGCCAGCCCGCTCTGCCGGGGAACTCCGAACTTGGTATCATAGGCATTTTGGATCCGGGCAATCACTTTCAGCGTTTCCATGCTGTCCTTTCCTTACATGATGATGGTAATCCGGTTTTCCGCCTGCAGCTCGCTGTCGGCGATGAGGCCGGCCTCCCGTTCCACCCCGTTGACCACCATCCGGGTGGGATTCCCTTCCCGGTGAGCCAGGTTATCCACCGTGATGAACAGCTTCTTTCCCCGGAAGGTTTTTTCCATGGTGAATCCGTCCCACTCCTCCGGAATGGCCGGAGAAATCAGCAGACCCCGGGGCGTGGGACGCAGGCCCAGGATTCCCTCCACGCAGCCCACCATGACCGTGCTCGCCGTGCCCGTCAGCCAGTGCACATGGCTTCTGCCGGCGAAGGGGCTTTCATGGCCTTCGATGAACTGCCCGTGCACGTAGGGCTCGATCACCCGGCGATCCGCGTCCTCATTGAAGGATGCAGGGCTGCTCTCCTGATAGTACTGGAAGGCGCGATTTCCGTGGCCCCGCAGCGCCTCCGCCAGAATGGCCCAGCCCTGCGGCTGGCAGAACACGCCGCCGTTTTCCTTGGTGCCCGGGTTGAACAGAATCATCGCCGCGCCGTCAAAGGCTCTGTAGCGGTAGCTCGGGTTCATTAGCTCCAGGCCGTAGGGCGTGTTCAGCTTGTCATAGGCGGTCTGCAGAATCGTGTCCGCCTGCTCCGGCGTAGCCGCGCGGGAAATCACCGCCCAGCTCTGGGGATTCAGCCACATGGACGCTTCCTCGTCATGCTTGCTGCCGATGATCTGTCCGGCCTCCGTATAGCCGCGGATGAACCGGTCCTCCTCGAAGCAGGTCTCGTTGATGATCTTCAGCAGCTTCTCCGCCGTCTCCTCCAGATAGGCCAGATATTCCGCATCCCCCTCGCAGAACTCCTTCATGATGTTCAGCGCGTAGTAGAGCTGGAAGGCCACGAAGGTGCTCTCTCCCGTCGCGCCCAGCCGCAGGCAGTCGTTCCAGTCCGCATGAAGCCCCGCGGGCATGCCGTGCGTGCCCAGATGGGTCATGCTGAAATGAATCGCCCGCTTCAGATGCTCCCGCACGGTGCCGGAGTCATAATCCGCGAAGGGGATCTCCTCATCCAGATAGGCCATGTTGCCCGTTTCCGCGATATACTTGTACACCGTCGGGAACAGCCACAGCGCGTCGTCCGCCCGGTAGTGCGGGTGACCGGTTTCACGCACGTAGCTTTCCTGCTCCGGCGTGTCCTCATGCCCCGGGTTGTGGGAATATTTGACCAGCGGCAGCCCGGCGCCGTGGTGCACCTGCGCGCTGAGCATGAAGGTCAGCTGCTTCCGGGCCAGCTCCGGATCCAGATGGATGATGCCCTGAATGTCCTGCACCGTATCCCGGTAGCCATATCCGTTTCGCTCGCCGCAGTAGATCAGGCTCGCGGCCCGGCTCCAGACGAAGGTCGTGAAGCACTGGAACGCGTTCCAGGTGTTGACCATGGCGTCAAACTTCGGATCCGGCGTCCTGATCTTCAGGTTGTCCAGCTCCCCGTGCCAGTAGGCGATCAGCGCCTCCTTTTCCCGGCTGACGGTTTCCGCCACCTGCTGATACCGGTCCATCAGCGCCCGGGCTTCGAACTCCGTCTTCTGCCCCAGCAGGAAAGCGACGGTCCGGCTCTCCCCGCCCGCCAGGCACACGCTCGCCTGCAGCGCGCCGCAGGGATTGCCGTTATAGTTCAGGCTGTCGTCGCATTTTCCGTCCTTCACCGCCTGCGGGGCGTCAAACCGCTCCCGGCCCAGGAACTGCTCCCGCCGCCCGGTATAGCTCGCAACCGGCGCGCCGGCCAGGCCGAAAAAGCGTTCGCTGCCGTTGCTGCCGTCCGGATTCACATGGCAGAACTCGTTGATTCTCTGCAGCAGGTAGTCCCCCTTGAATTCGGTCCGGGTGATAAACTGCGTATACTGCATGTTGACCAGATCCTGCGTATAGAAGCTTTCGCAGGTAAACTCCGCATAGCCGAACACGCTGATATGCCGGGGCTGATCTCCCAGGTTTTCCAGCGTCAGGCTCCAGACCTCATGGGTCGCGCCCATGGGAACATAATAGAGGGCCCGGCTGCGGATTCCCTTGTATTCGCTGATGAATTCCGTGTAGCTGGTACCGTGGCGGCACTCCGTATGATACTGCTCCAGCGGCTTCCTGACCGGCTTCCAGCTGGCGGACCAGAAATCCCCGGTGTCCTCATCCCGGAGATAGATGTACCGGCCCGGCTCGTCAAACTGATTGAAAATATACCGGAGAATCCGGCCGGCGGCGCCGCTCTTCACAAAGCTGTATCCTCCGGCATTGACCGTGATGATCGCCCCGTATTCCGGCGACCCCAGATAGTTCGCCCAGGGGGCGGGAGTGTCTGGATTTGTGATGACATACTCACGTACCTTCTCGTCAAAATACCCGTATTGCATCGCCGGATGCCTCCTTATTTATTCATTGAAAACAGCCAGATCGTATCTTATCACAGTTCCGATCCCGCTTCAAGCCCCGGGCAGCGGGGGAATGCTCACCTCGCCGCGCAGGCTTCGCGCCATCCGTTCCCGGATTTCCCGGTCCGACAGCTTCCGGCTGAAAAGATAGTACAGCTTTGCGACGGCGGCCTCCGTCGTGAGATCGTATCCGCTGATGGCGCCGGCTTCCTTCAGCGCGCTGGAGGTTTCGTAGGCTCCCAGCGCGACCGTTCCGTGAGGGCACTGGGAGCAGACGACGATGATGGTTCCGTTTTCGCTGGCCTTCCGGATCATGGGCAGCAGGGAATTGGCGTGCCTGGGGATGTTGCCCGCTCCGAAGGTCTCGATCACGATGCCCTTCAGCCTTTCGGTCATGATGGAATCGAACAGCTCGAACTGAATGCCGGGAAACACCTTGATGACCCCGATGGGAACGTTGATCAGCCGCTGCAGCGAAAAGCCGCCCCTGCAGGGCGGGAGGAGGGCTGCCTGATGATATCGGATTTCGATGCCCGCCTCGGCCAGCACGGGATAGTTCGGCGATTCAAAGGCAATCAGATCGTCCGCGGAGTATTTGATGGCCCGGTTTCCCCGAAGCAGCTTTCCGCCGAAATACAGGCAGACCTCGTGCACCAGATCGCTGGAGGCGATGATCAGCGCGGTGATCAGATTGTCGCGGGCATCGTTGCGGATCTCGCACAGCGGAATCTGGGAGCCGGTCAGGATCACCGGCTTGTTGTTCTTCCGCAGCATGAAGGAAAGCGCGGAGGCCGTGTAGGCCATCGTATCCGTGCCGTGCAGCACCACAAAGCCGTCAAACTCCGCCATGCGGCGGGCGATGGCTTCCCCGATGGCGTTCCATTCCACCACCGTGATATTGGACGAATCCAGCAGGGGATCCATATCCACGATTTCCCAGTCCGGCATGGAATCGGCATACAGCTCCGGAATCCGGCGGAGAAGGGCATGAAACGCGTCCTTCTGCGGGGCATAGCCCTGCTCCGTTTTCATCATGCCGATGGTGCCGCCGGTATAGAGGATCAGGATCCGCTTTCTGTGATTCATCGCATCCGCGCTGACCTTTGCTTCCATGTTTATGTACCTCCCGGAACCGGTCCGGCCGTTTCGTCCCCTGTCCCGCGGGGAGCAGGGCTGATCTGCTGTCATTATATCACCGGATCCGGCGCGGGGAAAGCTCCCTCTCCCGCGCCTCTTCCCGATGGCTTCCCCTGCATTTCCTGCCCGGAAGCAGTTGGAAAGCGCAAAAAAACGGAGTATAATACCCTCATTCCCGGCGCATTTCAGCCGAATCTGTTCCATACAATTTAAAGGAGGTTCCCTTATGAGCACCCTGTCCCGCGATATGAAGCCTGCCCGCACCCATACGCTGGTGCGGTCCAATCCGATCCTGACCCGTCTGAGCAGGGTCACCGAAAGAGCCCAGACCGACGCGGCGACCTATCGCGGAATCGCCACGAAAACGAGCTTTTTTCTCCTGGTCACCCTGGCCGGCATGGTCGTGCAGCTCATCGTCCGGGCCGCGCTGGCGGCGGAGCCCGTCTGGCAGACCATCCCCGTTTACGAGAAGTTCACCCTGACCCTGGGCAAAACGGAGGCCATCGTGCTCGGCGCCGTGCTGGTGCTGGGCCTGCTCTGCGAGCTGGTCGCCATCTTCGGCCGGAGGACGATCCCGGTGACCGGCACGCTGTATTCCGCCAGTCAGGGCTATGTCATTTCCTTCCTGGTTTTCAACGTGCTGAAGGGCTATGAGTATCTGGGACTGGAAGCGCTGCTGCTGACCGTCGCCGTCGTGCTGGTCATGAGCTGGCTGTATACCTCCGGCATCGTCCGGGTGGACAGGAAGTTCCGTACGGTGCTGCTGTCGCTGATGCTGGGCAGCATCGGCATCGGCGTGCTCAGCTTCCTGGGTTCCCTGATCCCCGCCACCCGGCCCTTTGTGGAGGCGATGATGCACAACGCCGCCCTGACGGTCGCGCTGGATGTCATCGGCCTGGTGGTTGCCGCGCTCTTCCTGATCAGCGACTTTTCCCTGATTGACGACTGCGTGAAGCAGGGCTATCCGAAATCCTATGAATGGTCCGCGGCCTTCGGGCTGGTCTTCACCGTCATCTGGATCTATCTGAAGATTCTGGATCTGCTCATGCAGTTCGCCGGCAAGAAGGATGATTGAC
>CAMNCR010000046.1 GCA_946534455.1 uncultured Clostridia bacterium
ACCATGTCGTCCAGGGAGTCGTTCGGGAAGGTCATGTCCCCGAACACCAGGTCGTGGTAGTGGGATTCGCCGGTGGTGGGGGCGTTCTGCCGGATGACGTAGGGAACGCCCGCGTCCAGCCTGGCCTGAACCTCCTCGGGGGTCAGGTGCAGGCAGTGCTTGTCATACTTGAACACCTCGCCCCGGGCCTCCGCGGCCTTCCGGCGCTCCTCAATCTCCTCCTTCGTGCAGAAGCAGTAGTAGGCATGGCCGGAGGCCACCAGCTGCTTCGCGTAGGGCAGGTAGAGGGACTTCCGCTCGCTCTGGATATAGGGGCCGTAATCGCCGCCCACGTCCGGGCCCTCGTCCCAGTTCATGCCGCAGTCGCGCAGCGTGTCATAGATCACCTGGGTCGCGCCCTCGACATAGCGCTCCTGGTCCGTGTCCTCGATGCGGAGAATGAAGGAGCCGTGGTTCTTGCGGGCGAAAAGATAGCCGTAAAGGGCGCTGCGCAGCCCGCCCAGGTGCAGAAAGCCGGTGGGGCTGGGCGCAAAACGGGTACGTACTTGCATGGCTGAGTCCTCCTGAACCGCGGACGCATCCGCGGCATGATCAATCTGAATAGAGTTTCCGCCGCCGCGCGGCGGATGGGCCGGGCTTACCGGGCCACCTGCTTGGCGAAGGTGTCCCGAAGGCCGACGGTCCGGTTGTAGACGGGCAGCTCCGCGGTGGAATCCGGATCCTTGCAGAAGTAGCCCAGGCGCAGGAACTGGAAGGCCGCGCCGGTTTCGGCGTCCGCCAGCACCCGCTCCGCGTAGCCGCGGTGAACCACCAGGCTGTCCGGATTCAGGCGGGAGATGAAGTCCTTCTTGTCCGGCGCGTCGCCCTCCTCCTCGGGCATTTCCTCGCTCAGCAGCTGGTCATACAGCCGGGCCTCGAAGGGAATGCAGTCCGCGGCGGGCACCCAGTGCAGGGTCTTGCCCTTGATCTTCCGGTCCGCGCCGGCGCTGCCGGAGAAGGAATCCAGGTCCACCGTGCAGTGCACCTCGGTCACATTGCCCTCCGCGTCCTTCACGCAGCTGTCGCAGCGGACGATGTAGGCGCCCTTGAGCCGGACCTCGTTGCCGGGGAACATCCGCTGATACTTTTTCGCGGGCACCTCCATGAAGTCGTCCCGCTCAATGTACAGCTCGCGGCCGAAGGCAATCTCCCGGCTCCCCATCTCCGGATGATCCGGATGGTTTTCCAGGGTGACGGTCCGCGTTTCGCCCTCCGGCCAGTTGTCCAGCACCACCTTCAGCGGATCCATGACGGCCATGGCCCGGGGCGCGACGTCGCCCAGATCGTCCCGCACGCAGTGCTCCAGCAGCGCGAAGTCCACGACGGAGTCCGCCTTGCTCATGCCGATGATGTCCACAAAATTGCGGATGGCCCGGGGCGTGTAGCCCCGGCGGCGCATGGCGCTGAGGGTGGGCATCCGGGGATCGTCCCATCCGGAGACATAGCCGCCCTCGACGAGCTGGCGCAGATAGCGCTTGCTCATGACGGTGCGGGTGATGTTCAGCCGGGAGAACTCCAGCTGCCGCGGACGGGCGGGCAGCAGGTTGGCGCTCTTCTCCACGACCCAGTCGTACAGCGGCCGGTGAATCTCATATTCGAGGGAGCACATGGAATGGCTGATGCCCTCCAGCGCGTCCCCGATGGGATGGGCAAAGTCGTACATGGGATAGATGCACCATTTGTTGCCCGTGCGCCAGTGCTCCTTGTACAGGATGCGGTACATGGCCGGATCCCGCATGACGATGTTGGGGGAGCTCATGTCGATCTTCGCCCGGAGGGTCTTGCTGCCTTCCGGGAACTCGCCCGCGCGCATGCGGCGGAACAGATCCAGGCTTTCCTCCCAGGGGCGGTCCCGCCAGGGGCTGTTCTTGCCGGGCTCGGTCAGGGTGCCGCGGTATTCGCGCATCTCGTCCTTGCTCAGCTCATCCACGTAGGCCAGGCCGCGGCGGATCCAGTCCTCCGCGATTTCATAGCACTTGTCATAATAATCGGAGGCGTAGAACTCCCCGCCGGTCCAGTGGAAGCCCAGCCAGTGGATATCCCGCTTGATGGCCTCCACGTATTCCGTGTCCTCCTTGGCGGGATTCGTATCGTCAAAGCGAAGGTTGCACTTGCCGCCGTATTTTTCCGCGGTCAGGAAATCCATGATCAGCGCCTTGCAGTGGCCGATGTGCATATAGCCGTTGGGCTCCGGAGGAAACCGGGTATGGATCTCGGTATACCGCCCGTCCTTCAGGTCCTGATCAATGGCGTCCCAGATAAAATTGCTGCGGCTGGTTGCTTCTTCCATGGTGAATAACTCCCTTTCGTGCGCATTTTGCCCGCATGCGTATGCGTAAGGTCTATTATATATGGAAAAGAGCCCGCGCGCAAGAAAAACCCGAAGCTTCGGCCGTCCGCCGGATCTCCCCTGTTGATCATCGGCGCCCCGTGTGTATAATAAGAAACAGATCCCGCAGGAGGATGAAAAGATGAAATATATGCATTCGGAATGGCGCGAGCGCCTGGACCACTGGATCGACACCCTGAAGAAGGATCTGTATCTTCCCCTGGGCAGCATCCGGGCGGAAGCCTTCGTCACCCCGGAGCTGCTCACGCCCGCGCAGGCCCTGACCCGTTCCTTTGCGCCCATGGCCCCCGGAACCCGCTGGGGCCGGCAATGGGAATACTGCTGGCTGCGGGCCGGGATCACCCTGCCCCCCGAGGCCGCCGGGCGGCGGATCGTCATGGATCTGAACACCGGCGGGGAAACCACCGTCTATGTGGACGGCCGGTCCTTCGGCACCTACCGCGCCGGCTGGGTGGAGGTGCCCCATCATTTCCTCGTGGACAACTGCCTGACCCCCTCCGGCGAGCCGGGCCGCCGCTACGAGCTCCTGCTGGAGGCCTATGCCGGCCATGATTATCCGCATTCCGAGACGATCGGCGGCTGCTGCACCGGGCCGGTGCTGCCCGGAGACTATGCCCCCTCCCCCGAGGAGCGCGAGCGGGCCGTTCTGGGACCAATGACCTTCGGCATCTGGAACGAGGATGCCTATCAGCTCTATCTCGATCTGCAGACCCTGCGCCTCCTGGCGGACCAGGTCGATCCGGAAAGCCTCCGGGCGGACCGGCTGGCCGAAGCCCTGGAGGCCGCCACGCTGGCCGCGGATTTTGAGCAGCCGCTCCCGGAGCGCGCCGCCTCCTACCGGGAGGCCCGCTCCGCGCTGGCGCCCGCCCTTTCCGCCGTCAACGGCAGCACCGCTCCGCAGTTCTACGCCGTGGGCAACGCGCATCTGGATCTCGCCTGGCTCTGGCCCATGGCCGAAACCCGCCGCAAAACCCTCCGCACCTTTGCCGCCCAGCTGCGGCTCCTGGAGGAATATCCCGAATACCGGTATCTGCAGAGTCAGCCCGCCGCCTACGTCATGTGCCGGGAGCAGGATCCGGATCTGTATGCGCGCATCCGGGCCGCGGCGGCGCAGGGGCGGTGGATCGCGGAGGGCGCCATGTGGGTCGAGCCGGATACCAACATGACCGGCGGCGAATCCCTCATTCGCCAGGTGCTCCACGGCAAGCGCTTTTTCCGGGAGGAGTTCGGCGTCGATTCGGTGCTCCTGTGGCTGCCGGACACCTTCGGCTATTCGGCGGCCCTGCCGCAGATCCTCCGGGGCTGCGGCGTCCGGTATCTCGTCACGCAGAAAATCTTCTGGTCCTACAATGAAGGGGATCGCTTCCCCTGGCACTATTTTGCCTGGCAGGGCGCCGACGGCAGCCGGATCGACACCTTCCTGCCCACCAGCTATACCTACCGGACGGATCCGAAGGAGATCTGCGAAACCTGGCGCAGCCGGGTGCAGAAGCGGGGGCTGGATGCCTTCCTGCTGCCCTTCGGCTACGGCGACGGCGGGGGCGGCCCCACCCGGGACGATCTGGAATACCTCCGCCGGGAGGAGAATCTGGAGGGAATGCCCCGGGTGCGGATCGAATCCCCGCTGCGCTTCTTCGAGGACATGGAGAAGGCCGGCGGGCCGCGGCATACCTATGTGGGCGAGCTGTATTTCTCCGCCCACCGGGGCGTGTTCACCAGCCAGGCCGCCATCAAGCGCGGCAACCGCAAGGCCGAAATCGCCCTGCGCGAGGCCGAGATGTGGGGCGCCCTGGCCCTTCTGCGGGGCGCGGACTATCCCCTCGCCCGCATGGACGCGGCCTGGAAGCGCCTGCTGCTCAATCAGTTCCATGACATCCTGCCCGGCTCCTCCATCGCCCGGGTGTACGAGGAGGCCCGCCGGGATCACGCCTGGATCCTCTCCGAGGCGGAATCCGTCCGGCGGGAGGCCCAGAGCACGCTGCTCCGGGGCGAAGGCGTGACGGTGTTCAATTCCCTGTCCTTTGCCCGCACCGGCCTGGTGCCGCTTCCGGAGGCCTTCTCCTGCGGCGCCGTCACCGCGGAGGGGCAGGAGGTTCCCGTTCAGCGCACCCCGGAGGGGCTCCTGGGGCAGGTGACCGTTCCCTCCTGCGGCGCGGTCTCCCTGACGCCGCGCGCGGTCCCCGCCGGCGGCAACGCCTCCGCCGCGGCGCGGGAGGGCTGCGTCATTCTGGAGAACGACGTCGTCCGGGCCATTCTCAATGATCGCGGAGAGGTCGTTTCCTTCCGCGACAGGGCCACGGACCGGGAATATGCCGCCGGCGCCATGAACCGTTTTCTGCTCTTTAAGGATGTGCCGCGCAAGTTTGACGCCTGGGACATCGATTCGAATTATGTCCTCCAGCCCGTGCCCCTGGAGGAGCCGGTGCAGCTCTCCATCCGGGAGGCAGGCGGTCTTCGGGCCGTGGTGCGCGTCTCCCGCCGCCTCGCCCATTCCACCCTGGAGCAGGATATCATCCTCGCCTCCGGCAGCCGCCGGCTGGACTTCGTCACCCGGGTGGACTGGCATGAGCTCCACCGGCTGCTGAAGGTGGCCTTCCCGGTGAACGTGCAGGCCGATGATGCCATCCATGAGATCCAGTTCGGCTATCTGAAGCGGCCCGCCCACCGCTCCCGCCCCTATGACATGGACCGCTTTGAGGTCTGCAACCAGCGCTACAGCGCCCTGTGCGACGAAAGCCACGGCGCCGCCGTGCTCAACGACTGCAAATACGGCATCAGCGCGCTGGAGGGCTCCCTGCAGCTGACCCTGCTGCGCGCCGCCGCCAGCCCCGAGATGCGGGCGGACAACGGCAGCCATACCTTCACCTATGCCTTCACCGCCTGGGAGGGCTCCTTCCTGGACAGCCCCGTCGTCCGGGAGGCCTGTGACCTCAACATCCCGCTGCAGACCGCGCCCGGCGCCTGCGAACCCTTCAGCGCCTTCTCGGTGGACGCTCCGAACGTCCTGATCGATACCGTGAAGCCCGCGGAGGACGGCAGCGGCGATCTCATTCTCCGCCTGTATGAAGCCAAGCGGGCCGATACCGCCTGCCGCCTGCTCCTCCGGATCCCCGCGGAAAGCGCCTCCCTGTGCGATCTGCTGGAAAACGAGCTGGAGCCGGCGGATCCGCAGAACCTCCTCCTTCACTTCCATCCCTTTGAAATCAAAACCGTCCGGATCCGGCCGCTCAGAGCCTGACCGGCTCCGGCGGGCAGAAATCGCCCGAACAGACAAAAGCGCCCCGGGGCCATATGCATCGCCCCGGGGCATCTCTGGTTTTTGGCTTTCCCGTCAGGAAACCAGCCCGCAGAATTCGTCAATGTCCTTGCGGATCACGGCGAGGCTGGAGCGCCAGAAGTCCGGATCATGGACGTTGATGCCGACGCTGGCGGCCACATCCGCGATCCTGGCGCTGCCGCACAGCCGCAGCAGCCGGCAGTAATCATCCACGAAGGCCTCTCCCTTCTCCAGATACTGGGCAAAGACGCCCTTGCCGAACAGCAGGCCGAAGGCATAGGGGAAGTTGTAGAAGTTATAGCCGGAGGAATAATAGTGGCTCTTGCAGGCCCACATATAGGGATGCCGCGCGTCCGCCTGCAGGCCGTCGCCGTAGCTGGCCTCCTGGGCCCGGAGCATGGCGTCCTTCAGCTCCTCCACCGACATGGCGTGATCCGCCCGGGTGTCGATCACCTCCTGCTCGAACAGGAAGCGGCTGTAGATATCCACCACGGTCTGGGTGGCCTCCATGAGCCCGTTCTCCAGCAGGGTCAGCCGCTCCTCCCGGCCGCAGCTCTGCAGCACCTGATAGCTCAGCATGGTTTCGTTGAAAATGCTGGCCGTCTCCGCCAGGGGCATCGGCGTGTCGATCATGGCATAGGGAAGGCCCGCCAGGCAGCGGTTGTGCCAGGCATGGCCCAGCTCGTGCGCCAGGGTGCTGACATCGGAGAAGCTGCCCTGGAAGTTGGTCATCACCAGGCTGCGGTCCAGCTCATGCACGGAGGAGCAGAAGGCGCCACCGGTCTTCCCCTCCCGGGGATAGAGATCGATCCAGCGCTGCGCGAAGGCGTTGTCGATGAACTCCGCCATCCGGGGCGTGAACTTGCCCATTTCCCGCAGCAGCACCGCCCGGGCTTCCTCGATGGAGTAGGTCCGGGGACTGCTGCCCACCGGCGCGAACAGTTCCCAGAAGGGAAGGCCGTTCTCATAGCCCAGCATCCGCCCCTTGGCCTTCAGATAGCGGCGGAAATCCGGCAGCGCCTCCCGGACGGCGGTCCACAGCGCGTCCAGCGTTTCCCGGTCCATCCGGCTGTCGTAGAGCGTCATATCCAGCACGGAGGCGTGGCCTCTGGCCCGGGCCAGGGTCTGGGCCTCGCGCTTGATGCTGTTCAGGCAGTAGCTCATGGGCAGCTCGATCTTCGCGTAGGCGGCGATTTCCGCGTCATACGCTTCCTTCCGGACCGCCGGATCGGGGTCGTAGGCCTTGCCCCGCACGGCCGCCAGCGGCAGCTTCTCATCCCGGTAATCCACGGTCAGGGTGGAATCCAGCTTATCCCGCAGCTGGCTGAAGGCGCTGCCGCCGGAAAGCTGCATTTCCAGGATCCAGGGCTCCAGCTGATCCGGAATCAGGTGCGCCGCGTTCTCCTTCATCTCCCGCAGCGCGAAGGCGCAGGCGGACAGCGTCTCCGAGCCGGCAATCGCCCCCTCCAGATCCTTCATGCCGGCGACGAACCGGGTGATGCCGGAAAACAGGGGCTCCAGCGCCGTATAGGCGGCCATCAGCTGATCGTCAGCCAGGTTGGCGGCCTGATTCGTGGCATCCACCGCCAGGGTGCAGGAAATATAGTTGCCCAGCCGGTCCAGCTTCGCCGTCAGCGCTTCCCGGGCCTGCATCAGCCGCTCCAGCTTGTCCTTTTCCTCCGGCAGATCGCTGTCCAGCAGCTTCTGAATGTTCTCCCCGTCCTGCTTCAGGCTGTCCAGATCCCGGCGGAAGGCCGGATCCTCAAAGCTCTGATACAGATAGCTCAGATCCCATTGGCTCATTGTCTGTTCCATATGCGATGCTCCTTTTGCGTTCAGTCGCCGGGCAAAGGGCCGCCGGAAGGCTGTCCCCTTCCGCTTCCTCTCTCCCCGCAGTGTCCCGTCCAGCATATCATGCTGCACCCCTCCCGTCAAATCTCGGTCATGTCATGTCATCCGACCCTTCACGCTCTTTCCCGGGCAGGACACTTTCTGCTTCATCCGGAGCGCAAAAGATGCTATAATTCTTCTGTTCGGAAGACGGTCCGGCGGAGCATGCCGGCCGGAGGGTTCTAAGGAGGAAACGCATCATGATCACGGTTCATCTGTTCTATCAGGGTCAGAACGGCAGCGCCCGGGCCTTTGCCTCCGAAATGGAGTCCTCCGGGATCGCGGAGGCCATCCGGCAGGAGCCGGGCAATCTTCGGTATGCCTATTATCAGCCGCTGGACGATCCGGAAACCATTCTGCTCATCGATTCCTGGCGGGATCAGGCCTCCATCGACGCGCACCACGCCTCGCCCATGATGGCTCAGCTGGCCGCGCTGCGGGAGAAGTATGATCTGCATATGCAGGCGGAGCGCTTCGTCAGCGAGGAGGTCGGCGACGATGAACGGTTCCTCCGAAAATAAACGCAAGTCCGGGAGGAAAGACATATGGAGCTGAAAAAGCTGCCCTGGGACCTGACCGTGTGCAAGGTCGCCTCGGTGGAGGAAATCGATCTGCGGCGGGAGTTCTTCTTCCTCGGCAGAACCGATGAGGAGATTTCGCTGGTCTGCCGGACGGAGGAGACGCCGGAGCGGACCTGCGCCCGGGAGGACGGATGGCGGGCCTTCCGCGTCCAGGGCGTGCTGGACTTTTCCCTGGTCGGCATTCTGTCCCGGCTGTCCGGCCTGCTGGCGGAAAACGGCATCGGCCTCTTTGCCGTTTCCACCTTCAACACGGACTACATTCTGGTCAAGGCAGACCATTTCGAGGCGGCCCTCCGCGTTCTCTCCGGCGCGGGATATACCGTCCTCTGAGCCTCAAAGCAGAAAGGAAGCCGGCAGCGCATGATGGACGCATTGCTGAAAATCGCCCGGAAGGCGGGCGAATTCTTTGAAACATCCCGGATGACCGACGTGACCCACAAGGAGGGGCACGGCAACTACGTCACCAATATCGACTGCCAGGTGCAGGCCTACCTGGAGGAGCAGCTTCCCCGGCTGCTGCCGGGCTCCCGGTTCATCGGGGAGGAGAAGGAAAATCAGGCGCTGACGGACGCGCCGACCTGGATCGTGGATCCGCTGGACGGCACGATGAACATGATTCATGACTACCGCATGTCCGCGGTTTCCATCGCGCTGTGCGAAAACCGGAAGCCGGTGGCGGGCGTCATCTGGCAGCCCTTCTCCCGGGAGATGTTCTGCGCGGAGGCCGGAAAGGGCGCCTGGCTGAACGGAGAGGCCATTCACGTTTCCGAAAGAGCCTTTCCGGAGGCGCTGGCCGCCGTCGGAACCGCGCCGTACTATGAGGAGCTGGAGCCGGCGACGCTGAAGATGGCCGGCGCGTTCCTCCGGGCCTGCTCCGATTTCCGGCGCAGCGGCTCCGCGGCCCTGGATCTGGCCTACCTGGCCTGCGGGCGGCATGAAATCTACTGCGAGCTGCGCATCAAGCCCTGGGACTATGCCGCCGGAAGCCTTCTCGTGCAGGAGGCGGGCGGGCTTATCTGCATGCCGCTCAACGGCGGGCCCATGGACTATTCCCTGTCCACCGCGGTGCTGGCCGCGACCCCGAAGTGCATGCCGGAGGCGCTGAAAATCGTTTCCGCGGTTCTTCCGCAGGCATAACGAGTCCTCAGGCCGCCTGTAGCGGTACTTGCGTCCGCGGACGCTCGCGCATTCCATTCGCTCAAAGGTCGTGGAAGCCCTTGCCAGGGCTCCACTCCCTT
>CAMNCR010000047.1 GCA_946534455.1 uncultured Clostridia bacterium
TCATCGTCAGACATGCTTTCAATCCCGTTCAGTATTTCCTGACTCTCTTCGGCAGACGCATCCTCGACATTGGCTGTTAACCGGTAGAATGGATCCTTTTTCATCCGTTCAATATATTCACGGACGGCATCACGCACTACATCTGTCATCGTGATATGGAAAACAGATGCCACTTCTTTCATTTCGGAAATATCAGCCTCATCCATTTTAAAGTTCATCACTTTTGTCGCCATTCTGACCGCCTCCTCTGTATATAGTATATACCGTAAATGTCGTAAAGTCTATACCTATTTCATTCGCTCTCTTTTCACTTTTCACTTCTGCCTGTAGATCGACCCAGCAATCAATTTGTTGAATAGTCGCGACGTATACGTTGTAAGTTTTCAGAGACTTCCGCAGGGGAAGATTGTCTATCAAAATGTGGAAGAGTATCTTAGTCGGTCCTCTGGCTGCAGGGAAACCGGACAGCCGCCTCAGTTCGTCAGGAGCATGCGGTCGTTGGCTAATTCCCGACCGCTGACCTTTTCAAACTGAGCGAGCAGATCCTCCACGGTCATATGCCTTTTCTGTTCCTCATTCAGATCGAGGATGATCCTTCCCTCGTGCATCATGATCATTCTGTTTCCCAGCGTCAGGGCATCCTTCATGTTGTGCGTCACCATCAGCGCCGTCAGGCCGCTTTCCGAAATCAGCAGCTTTGTCAGCTTCAGCACCTTTTCGGCCGTCTTAGGATCCAGCGCCGCGGTATGCTCATCCAGAAGCAGCAGCTCCGGCTTTTTCAGCGTCGCCATCAGCAGCGTCAGGGCCTGACGCTGTCCGCCGGACAGGAGCCCGACCTTGCTGCCCATGCGGCTTTCCAGCCCCAGATCCAGCGAGGAAAGCTTCTCCCGGTAACGCTCGCGCTCTCTGGCGGTGATTCCCCACCGGAGCCCTCGGAACTGACCCCTGCGCCCGGCCAGCGCCAGATTCTCCTCAATGTTCATGGAGGCCGCCGTTCCGGTCATGGGATCCTGAAAAACCCGGCCCAGGAAGGCCGCGCGTCGGTGCTCCGGAAGATGGGTCACATCTCGTCCGCCCAGGAGAATCCTCCCCTGGTCGATCGGAAAGGTTCCGGCAATCGCGTTCAGCATGGTGCTCTTTCCCGCGCCGTTTCCGCCGATGACCGTCACAAAATCACCCTTCTGCAGGGTCAGATCGACGCCCGTCAGCGCTGTTTTTTCCACGATGGTTCCCGGATTGAAGGTTTTCCGCAGGTCCCGAAGAACCAGCATATCCGATTCAGCCAACATTCGCGCCTCCCTTCTTTTTCCGGGTGCCGATTCGCGCTTTCCAGTAAGGCATAGCCAGGAACAGCGCCACCACCAGCGCGGTCAGCAGCTTCAGATCATCCGTGTTCAGGCCCAGCCAGAGAACCACCTGAATCACCAGATAGTAAATAATCGCGCCGAAGGAAACCGCCAGCAGCTTCAGCGCAAAATTCCGGAACAGCTTTCCGAAAATCACCTCTCCGATAATCACGGCGGCCAGCCCGATCACAATCGCGCCGCGGCCCATGGACACGTCCGAAAAACCCTGATACTGGGCCATCAGCGCGCCGGAGAAGGCGACGATGCCGTTGGAAATCATCAGACCGATGACCTTGCCGGTGTTTGTGTTGATGCCCTGCGCCCTGGCCATCTGCTGGTTGGCGCCGACCGCCCGCAGGCCGCATCCGTATTCCGTTCCGAAGAACCAGTACATCACGCCGATCAGGATCAGGGAGATCAGAAGCATCAGCCAGATCGGATTGTCCAGGCTGAGATGTCCTACGTTCCGCAGAGACACCAGCATGTTTTTGTACTTGTTGATGCTCATGGGCACGTTCGCCCGGGATCCCAGATCCGTACCAATGCCCTGAATCCGCAGATTGACCGAATACAGGGCCAGCTGGGTCAGGATCCCGGAGAGGATCGCCGGAATGCCCATGGCGGTGTGAAACAGTCCTGTCACAGCTCCGGCCGCCATGCCGACCGCGAAAGCGATCAGTGTCGCCAGCCAGGGATCGACCCCGTTTGTAATCAGGGTTGCCGCAACAGCGCCTCCGGTGGCAATGGATCCATCCACCGTCAGATCCGCAATATCCAGAATACGGAAGGTGATGTACACCCCGATCGCCATCACGCCCCAGATGAGTCCCTGGGCCACAGCGCCGGGCAGCTGATTTAACAGTTGCACGATGTTCAAGCTTCTTCTCCCTCGTCTTTTTCATATTTCGGATCCAGCCCCCGAAGGGGGACCGCTCCTCACTCCCGGATCCGCGCGCGGAGGAGGAGCCGGTTCCGGGCCGGTTATTCGATGGGCAGATAGTCCGCCGGAATGGTGACGCCCAGCTCCGCCGCATTGGCTTCGTTGTACTTCTTCGTGAACTGAGGCGCATAGGCAATCGGCATCGCGGTGATATCCGCGCCGTTCACCAGAATGTCATAAGCCATTTCACCGGTCTTGTAGCCGATGTCATAGTAGCTGATCGTCAGCGTCGCCACGCCGCAGCCGGAGCAGATGCCTTCCTCGCCGGCCACCACCGGCACCTTCGCGGGCAGCACGATGTTGGCAATCGCCTCGGTGTTCCCCGCCGCGGTGTTGTCCGTGGGGATATACAGAACGTCGCACTCCGTGGCCGACTGCACAACCGAAGCCAGGTCGTTGGAATCGTTGAAGCCGTAGCGCCTGCACTCATATCCCAGCTCCGTCAGATAGCCCTCGATGGTCTTGATCTGGAAAATGGAGTTGGGCTCCGCGTTGCAGTAGATCAGGCCGACGGTCTTCGCGTCGGGGAAAAGCTCCCTGACCATGGCCGCCTGTCCGTCCAGGGGCGCCAGGTCGCTGGTTCCGGAAACGTTCAGCCCGGTTGCGCCTTCCGCGGTCAGCTCGATCTCCATCGCAGACTCATAGTTGGTGATGGAGGTAGCGAGAATCGGAATATCGGCGGTGGCGGTGGCGCAGGCCAGCATGGCAGGCGTCGCGTTCGCCATGATCAGATCGACCTGCCTGGAAACCAGCTGTCCGGCGATCTGAGCGCAGTTGTTGGAGTCTCCGGAGGCGTTGCCTTCATCAAAGGACACCCTGTCTCCCAGTTTTTCCGTCAGCGCGTCCTTGAAGCCCTGTGTCGCCTGATCCAGCGCGGGATGCTGAATCAGCTGCAGAATACCGACATTGTAAACTTTCTCCTCGGCGGATGCGGTCGCGCAGACCCCCAGGATCAGGGAAAGAGCCATCAGCAGGGAAATGAACTTTTTCATGGTGGATCCTCCTTCAGTTTCTCGTTTGCGATTTATCTTTTTCTCCCGGCCGGGAAGAAAAAACGGAATAAAAAAATCCTCCGGACTCTTCCGAAGGACGATTCAGCATCGTGGTACCACCTCTGGTTCACCGCACAGGGCGGCCTCAGCAGCAGACTGTCATCTGCCCTGCGGATGATAACGGCCGCATTCCGTCGCCGCCTACTTGCCTCTCTGGTTTCAGCGGGAAGCATACAAGGGGAACTTCACCGATCGCGGTCTCCCCGCTCGCAGCAAACGCGGGGCTCTCTGAATACCGTTTTGATCCGGCTACTCGCCTTGATCATCGCTTTTTGCGCAATTATAACCCCGTTTTTCCCGTTGTCAATAAGCGAAAGCGCAGAAAAACAGGCAGAAAACATATTCAGCATTCATTCCATTCCCGGGCCCGGTGCACAAAACGTGCTTGTTGCATCTGCCTTTCAGTGATAAAATGATTATAATAGTATTCTGTAATTCTGACAGCTCTGGAGGGACTGTTGAAATGAGCCGTCTGAAGACGTCATGGATCGTCATGGCGAACATAGCCCTGATGAGTGCCATCCTGGTTTTCGTTGCGCTGTATTCCAACTACGAGAGAAAAGAAAACTACCGGTCCCAGGTGGAGCATTTCATCAATGCGTCGATCGCCATGGAGCGGGTAACAGGAAACTACCTGGAAGGGGAACAGCAGATCTGTGACAACTGGGCGCAGTACATTAACAGCCGGGATCTGACGCTGGAGGAAGCGGCGGCATATATTCAGGCAACCCATGTAAAGGCCGACACGTCCGCCCACCTCATCGATACGGAAACCATGACGGGCTATTCGACGCGGCCTAAGCTGAACAGCACAGAGAATTATGATGTTTCCTATTCGCGGATGGATCTGTTCGGGGACGGATCCTGGATCGCGGAGCTGGGCGAAGCGATCAACATCACCCGAACCTATACGAATCCCATGAACGGGGAACAGTCTCTGGCCTTCTGCAACCGGAT
>CAMNCR010000048.1 GCA_946534455.1 uncultured Clostridia bacterium
ACAATCTCCGGTTGCGAAAAGCGCACGCCGGACATACAATAGGGAATGGGGACGGAAATCAGTACTGCTGGCTGCCCTTCCGCAGCACGCGGACGGCCTTGACCGCATAGATGACCATGGCGGTCAGGGCCAGAGCAACCGTGATCCACAGCAGGATGAGATCCAGCTGGACGCCCCAGGCAGCCAGCTCCGCGTGGAAGAAGGAGAGAATCAGGGAAAGAATGAAGAAAACCTGCGCGGCCTTGCCGACGAGGTTGCTGTAGACGACGACGCTGCGGCTGAGCATGAACATCCCGCCCAGCACCATGACCAGCTCCTTGCCGGCGACGATGAGGATCGCCGCCCAGGGGAACACGCCGGCGATGCCCTGACAGACCAGGGCGGTGAGCACCATGAGCTTATCCGCCAGGGGATCGAAGAGCTTGCCGAAATCGGTGATCTGATGGAGCCGGCGGGCGAGATATCCGTCGAGCAGATCCGTCAGGCTGGCCGCGGCAAAGATGATCAGGGCCGTCTTGGGATAGCCCCGGAAAAAGACGACGACAAACACGGGCACCAGCAGCAGCCGGATCATGGTCAGTACATTGGGAATGGTCCAGACATGGGTGAAAAGCTTTTTGATTTTGTCCCTGAGCACAGTTTTCGCTTCCTCAAAAATACACTGGGCACCTGACCGGCTGCCCATCCGGAGGGGAAGGGCAGGCTGACAATTACCTATTATTATTTCTTCGCCGAAAAAGGAAAAAAACCTTTAATGAATTTGCGGGAGGATGAGACGAATGAGACAGGACGGAAGAATGCCGGATGAAAAGCGGGCGGTGCGGATTGATCCGGACTTTGTGAGAACGGCCTACGGCAGCTGCCTGATTGCCACGGGCAACACGCGGGTGATCTGCACGGCCAGCGTGGAGGAGGCGGTTCCGCCGTTCCTGCGGGGCAGGGGGCAGGGCTGGATCACCGCGGAATACGCGATGCTGCCCGGCTCCACGCCGGAGCGGAAGAAGCGGGACGGCATCAAGAAGGATGGCCGCAGCGTGGAAATTCAGCGGCTGATCGGCCGCTCCCTGCGGCAGGCGGTGGATCTGACCCGGCTGGGGGAGAGAACCATCACCCTGGACTGCGACGTGCTGGAGGCGGACGGGGGCACCCGGACGGCGTCCATCACCGGCGCCATGGTGGCGCTGACCTGCGCGATTGACCGCCTGGTGCGGGAGGGCAAGCTGCTGGCAAGCCCCATCGTTCACCAGGTGGCCGCGATCAGCTGCGGCATCGTGGAGGAGGAGGCCTGCCTGGATCTGTGCTACGCGGAGGACAGCCATGCGCAGGTGGATATGAACGTGGTGATGAACGAGCAGGGAGAATTCATCGAGCTGCAGGGAACGGGCGAGGGCCGCGCCTTCTCCCGGGCGGAAATGGAGACCCTGACCCGATACGGGGAGAAGGGCGCGCGGGAGCTGATGGCGGCCCAGCGGGAGGCGCTGGGTGAGCGGGCCGCCCGGATCTGCCCGAAGCCCCTGGTGCTGGTGGCCACCGGCAACGCCCACAAGCTGCGGGAGCTGCAGGAGATGTTTCAGGATTATTATACCCTTCTGCCCATGGCCGCGGCGGGCTTCACGGAGGACATCGACGAGAACGCGGATACCTTTGCGGGCAACGCGGTGATCAAGGCGGAGGCGGTGTGCGCGGCGACCGGGCTTCCGGCCATCGCCGATGACAGCGGGCTGGCCGTGAAGGCGCTGCACGGGGAGCCGGGCGTGCGCTCGGCGCGGTATGCGGGCGAGCATGGCAACGACGAGGCGAACAACGATCTGCTGCTGGAGCGGATGGCGGGCCGGGAGGACCGGGAGGCGCAGTTCGAGTGCGCGCTGGCGCTGAAGCTGCCGGGCCGGGAGCCGATCATCGCGGAGGGACACTGCCCCGGGCGGCTGCTGTACGAGCGGCGCGGCACGGGCGGCTTCGGCTATGACCCCCTGTTCCTGTATGAGCCGCTGAACAAGACCTTCGCGGAGCTGACGGAGGAGGAGAAAAACGCGGTGAGCCACCGGGCGAGGGCCTGCGCCGCGATGCGGGAAAAAATGGCCGCGCTGCAGGCGGAGGAAAACGGATGAATCTTGCACGGCGGCTTGACGGAGAAGGGCTGAACGTGTAAAATATTTTAAAAATGTACGTTTCCAGGAGGCATATCATGCTGCATGACGGGAAAATCTGGGTTGGTTCCTGCGAGAAGGGCCCGGTTTACCTGCTGCCGCACATGGCGAACCGGCACGGTCTGATCGCCGGCGCGACCGGGACGGGAAAGACCGTCTCGCTGAAGGTGCTGGCGGAGGGCTTTTCGGAAATGGGCGTGCCGGTGTTCCTCAGCGATATCAAGAGCGATCTGAGCGGCATGGTGAAGGAAGGCGTGCGGACCGACGCGCTGGATCAGCGGCTCGCGGGCTGCGGAGTGCAGCCGGAGGCCTTTCACTATCACAGCTTCCCCACCATTTTCTGGGATGTGTACGGCGAGCAGGGCCATCCGATCCGCGCGACGGTGCAGGATATGGGCGCGCTGCTGCTGAGCCGGATGCTGGGGCTGAACGAGACCCAGTCCGGCGTGATGAACATCCTGTTTCGGGTGGCGCGGGATGAGGACCTGCAGCTGGAGGATATTCAGGACCTGAAGGCCATGCTGGCCAACATCGGCGAGCGCGCGCGGGAGCTGACGCTGAACTACGGCAATGTTTCCATGGCGAGCATCGGCGCGATTCAGCGGGCCGTGGCCATGCTGGAGGATCAGGGCGGGAACGCCTTTTTCGGCAATCCGGCGCTGGACATTCTGGACTGGATGCGGCAGGATGAGGCCGGCCGGGGCTGCATCAACATCCTGGCGGCGGACCGGCTGTTCAACAACCCCTCCATGTATTCCACCTTCCTGCTGTGGATGCTGACGAAGCTCTACGACCTGTTCCCGGAGCAGGGAGACAGCGACAAGCCCCGGATGGTCTTCTTCTTTGACGAGGCGCATCTGCTGTTCAACAACTGCAGCCGTTCCCTGATGGAGAAGATCGAGCAGGTGGTGCGGCTGATCCGGTCCAAGGGCGTGGGAGTGTACTTCATCACCCAGAGCCCGGCGGACATTCCCATGACCATCCTCGGGCAGCTGGGGAACCGCATTCAGCATGCCCTGCGGGCCTATACGCCGCTGGACCAGAAGGCGGTCAAGGTGGCGGCACAGACGTTCCGGACGAATCCGTCCTTTGATACAGAAGAAGCGATCACAACCCTGAAAACGGGCGAGGCGCTGGTTTCCTTCCTGGATGAGCACGGTGCTCCGGGCGTGGTGGAGCGGGCCACCATTCTTCCTCCGCAAAGCTTTATGGGCGCGATCAGCGCGGCTGATCGGAGCCTGGTCATCGACGAAAGCCCCCTGAAGGGCAAGTACGATGAAGTTGTCAATGGCGTCAGCGCATATGAAAAGCTGCATCCGCAGCCGGTGCGCCCCGTCTTCCCCCTCATGACCCCTTTCGCGGTGCAGGTCAGCAGCGCACAGATGAACATGGCACAGACATTCAAGGTTTACGATCCCACGACCGGTCAGTACGTTGAACAGGTGAATCCGAACATGACGCCCGTGGAGGAGCCGGCGCAGCAGCCCGCGATGCAGCAGCCCGTGATGCAGCAGCCG
>CAMNCR010000049.1 GCA_946534455.1 uncultured Clostridia bacterium
TAGCAGCGATAGGTTTCGTAGTCGTACACGCTGGTACCGCCGCTGGCCAGTTTCCTTTCCTCATGTTGATGGTTGTAGCAGAGCCTGCATTGTGATACCTCATTTCCCGGTGTAATAGCCTGATGGCATAAAAACTATCCTGCTGTCAGGTGGCTGTCATGAGAAAACCAGCTCGCTAACCACAATCTCTTCAGCCGCTGCTGGATGTTGCTCATCCTCCCGACCCACAGCATCTGATCCTGCAGATCATTTTGAGCCAACTCTCTGCTTTTCATGGAGAGAGAGCGATATTGACGAACGGTCGGTTAACCGATATAATCGCAATGAGGAAGGAAGGGATGAAAATGACTATGCAATCCATCCTGCGCGAGAAGAATATGTCCATGTATCGTCTGTCGAAGATCAGCGGCGTGCCCAAGACAACCGTGATTGATATATGCTCCGGAAAAAGTGATATCGAAGGCTGCACCGCAAAAACGGTCATGCAGCTCTCCCGGGCGCTGGGCTGTACGATGGAAGAGCTGATGCAGATCGATCATGCTCGTTATGACCGCTCAACCGGATTGCCTAAGGATGAAAGCTATCTGGAAAAGGGGCTTCCGGATTACCTTCAGAAATCAATCGATGCCATGCAGGCATCGTGGGCGATTGTAGATCGCGGCGGGAAAGACCTGCATTGGGATCTTTTCTGGAGCGAATTGAATGCCGATATCAACAGCGCGGAAACGGAACAGGAGATTTCCAGCGACCAGGCCTGGTATCTTCGCCGGAAATATCTGCGGATGGAAAAGGGTGATAACACATGATTGATTTCAGCTCATTGCCCCGGCGAAACAAGACCTATGCCGGTGCAAACGGCAGCAAGATCGCGGTGATGTATGAGGATGAGCTGTACATGCTCAAGTTCCCCGGCGTTGCCAGGAAAAACAGGGATATGAGCTATGCTAACGGCTGTATCTGTGAGTATCTTGGCTGCCATATCTTTGAGATTGCAGGTATTCCGGTACAGAAAACGTTGCTTGGCACATTTACCCGAAAAGGCAAGGAAAGGATCGTTGTGGCCTGCAGGGACTTCACTACGCCTGATACCGTGATCCAGGATTTCGCCTCGCTGAAAAATACGATCATTGATTCCGAACATAATGGATATGGAATCAAACAGAGGGAGAGCCGATGCTCTCCCTCTGCCTGATGTTGAAGGAACCGCTTCGCGAAACGGAAATGATTTACAGCAGCTGCTCGGCGCGGACGTCCGCGTCCGAGGCTTCGGCGACCGGCACATCCGGATAATCCGTGAACACCGGCATGGGCAGGGACTGCATGTATTCATGCATCGCCTCCGCGACGCGCTTGCCGTTGGCCACGGCCTCCACGACGGTGCGGGCGCCGCTGGCTGCGTCTCCTGCTGCGAACACCCCGGGACGGCTGGTATGCCCGTCCGCGTCCACGGTCAGCAGCCCCCGGGCGGAGGTATCGATGCCCCGGGTCGTGGTGACCAGGTTGCTCTCCGCGCCCTGGCTGATGGCGATGATGACGCCGGTGCAGGGATAGAGCGCCTCGGTGCCCGGAATGGGGGTGACCTTTCCGTCCGGCCCCACCTGGCTGTCGGCCAGGATCACGCCGTCCGACCGGATTTCCAGGGTGCACTTGTTCAGCAGGAAATCCACACCCTCCAGCTTCGCGTAGCTGCTTTCGTACTGGCTGGCAGTCAGGGTATCCGTGAGATTGACGCAGGTGACGAAGCGGGCCCCCTTCCGCACGGCGGTACGGGCGCAGTCCATGGCGCTGTTGCCGGTGCCGATGACCATGACCCGCTCCCCGAGCCGGAAGGCGTCCGGGCTGGCCAGGTAGTTGATGGCATAGGTCACATGGCCCAGGCTTTCGCCCCGGATGCCCAGGGTGTTGGGCTTCCACAGGCCGGCGCCGACGAAGACGCTCTGATATCCGTCCCGGAAGAGATCGTCAATGGTGATGGCGCTGCCGATATAGGTATTGGGCCGGAACTGGATGCCCTTGAGCTCCAGGTGGCGGTAGGCCATGTCGTCCAGCACCGCGTCCGGCAGGCGGAAGTCCGGAATGCCGTAGCGGAGCACGCCGCCGATCTTGTCCCGGCTGTCATAGATCGTCACGCCATAGCCGTAGCGGGCGAGAATGATGGCGATGGTCAGGCCCGCGGGCCCGGCGCCGATGACCGCGGCCTTCCGCCCGTTGGAGGGAGCCGGCCCCCGCACCATCTGATTGGCATAGGTGGAGGAAATGTAGTTTTCGATGATGGAAAAATGAACCGGCGCTTCCTTGATGCCCCGGACGCAGTGACCCTCGCACTGCTTTTCATGGTTGCACACGAGGGAGCAGACCGTCGTCAGCGGATTGTTTTCAAAGAGCATCCATCCGGCCTCGTTCAGCTTTCCGGACTTCAGCAGGCGGATGACCTCCGGAATGTTGGTGTGAATGGGGCAGCCCTCCTGGCAGCGGGGCTTTTTGCAGCCCAGGCACCGGTTCGCCTCCTCCATGACATGCAGCGCCATGCGCAGATCCTCCTTTCGAATCAGTCTGTTCCCTGCGGGGCGGCATGCTCCGCGCCACGGGTCGCCTCATAAATTTCCCGGCATTCCGCGTCGATCATCATGGCGTCCCCGAAGGAGAAAAACCGGTAACGCTCCTGCACGGCCAGGCGGTACACCCGGAGCGCCTCCTCCCGGCCCATCAGCGCGCTGATGAGCATCAGCAGGGTGCTCTGGGGCAGGTGGAAATTGGTGATCAGCGCGTCCACCGCGCGGATGGGCGTTCCCGGACGGATGAAGATGGCCGTATCCCGGGCGCCGGGGTGGATGACGCCGTCGGGCGTCGCCAGGGTTTCCAGGGTCCGGACCGAGGTGGTGCCGACGCACACGATGCGGCCGCCGGCGGCCCGGATCCGGTTCAGGGCCTGGGCGGAAGCCTCCGTGATTTCACAGTATTCGCTGTGCATCACGTGCTGATCCACATCCTCCTCCTTGACGGGACGGAAGGTGCCCAGACCGACGTGGAGCAGCACGGGAATGATCTCGATTCCCTTTTCCCGGATGCGGCGAAGCAGCTCCGGCGTGAAATGCAGGCCGGCGGTCGGCGCGGCGGCGGAACCCTCCTGCCGGGCGTACACCGTCTGATAGCGGGTGGCGTCCTGCAGCTTCTCGTGAATGTAGGGCGGCAGAGGCATCTCGCCCAGCCGGTCCAGGATCTCCTCGAAGACGCCGTCAAAGTGGAAGCGGACGATGCGCCCGCCGATTTCCTCGACATTTTCGAGCATTTCGCACTGCAGGGCGCCGTCCCCGAAGCTGCACCAGGCGCCGGGCTTCAGCCGGCGGCCGGGGCGGACCAGCGCCTCCCAGTCCGTGGTATTGATCCGGCGCAGCAGCAGCACCTCCACCGGCACCCCGGTATCCTCCTTGACGCCCAGCAGGCGCGCGGGGATCACCTTCGTGTCGTTGATGACCAGAGCGTCGCCCGGGCGGAGATAGTCCACGAGGTCATAGAAATGCCGATGCTCCACGGAGCCGTCCCCCCGGTGATAGACCAGCAGGCGGCTGTGATCCCGGGGCTCGACCGGCGTCTGAGCGATCAGCTCCTCCGGCAGTTCGTAATCAAAATCCGATGTTTTCATGCGCGCCTCAAAACTCCATTCGTATCTGTCCGTCCGAAGCGGAGGCGGGCATTTCTTTTTTCATATGGGCCCAGGCAGCGGGGGTGCAGACGCGCCCGCGGGGGGTGCGCATGATGAAGCCCAGCTGCATCAGGTAAGGCTCATACACGTCCTCAATGGTCACCGCGTCCTCGCCGGTGGTGGCGGCCAGGGTATCCAGACCCACGGGGCCGCCGCCGAACTTATCCATCATGCAGCCCAGCACGTTCCGGTCCACCCGGTCCAGCCCCAGCTCGTCCACATCCAGCATGGTCAGCGCCTGCCGGGCCACCTCCCGGCTGATGTGGCCGGAGGCCCGGACCTGGGCGAAGTCCCGCACGCGCTTGAGCATGCGGTTGGCAATGCGGGGCGTGCCCCGGCTGCGCCGGGCAATTTCCAGCACGCCCTCCGCGTCCGCGTCGATGCCCAGAATGCCCGCGCTGCGGGAGACGATCTGCGCCAGCTCCTCGGGCGTATACATTTCCAGGCGGAACAGCATGCCGAAGCGGTCCCGCAGCGGCGCGGAAAGATTGCCGGCCCGGGTCGTGGCGCCCACCAGGGTGAACCGGGGCAGATCCACCCGGATGCTCCGGGCGGTGGGGCCCTTGCCGATCATGATATCGATGGCAAAGTCCTCCATGGCGGGATAGAGCACCTCCTCCACCTGGCGGGAAAGACGGTGAATCTCATCGATGAAGAGCACGTCTCCGGCGTTCAGATTGCTGAGGATGGAGGCCAGATCCCCCGGGCGCTCGATGGCGGGGCCGCTGGTGACGCGGATATTCTGCCCCATTTCCGCCGCGACAATGCAGGCCAGGGTGGTTTTGCCCAGACCGGGCGGGCCGTAGAGCAGCATATGGTCCAGCGCGTCGTGCCGGCTCAGCGCCGCCTGGATGTAGATGCCGAGGCTGTCCTTGACGGCCTGCTGGCCCACGTATTCCCGAAGGGTATGGGGCCGGAGGGTCTGCTCGACGGCGCTGTCTTCCGCCAGCAGGGAGGTATCCATGAGTCTGTCATCCATCAAGAGGGTCAACGCTCCTTTGCTCCGATCAAATAGGGATCCCCGGGATTATACGCCCGCCATGGAGCGCAGGGCCAGCCGGATCAGCTCCTCGGGACGGTCCGACTGATCCCGGACCTGGCTCAGGGCGTTCCGGGCCTCCAGGGAGGAATAGCCCAGGGCGGTCAGGGCTTCGATGGCCTCGACCATGGCATCGCTGCCGGAGGAAGCGGCGGGAGCGGAGGCGGAGCCGGCGGCGGGCTGGGAAACATCCGCCTGGGTGATCCGGTCCTTCAGCTCCAGGGCGATGCGCTGAGCCGTCTTCTTGCCGATGCCCGGCGCGCGGGACAGGGCGGTTACGTCCCCCAGCAGGATGGCCAGGCTCAGATCCCGCAGGGGCATGGCTCCCAGAACGCCCAGAGCGGTTTTGGGGCCGATGCCCGTCACGGAGGTCAGCTGGAGAAACATCTCCT
The DNA here is from genome assembly GCA_946534455.1 of uncultured Clostridia bacterium. Classification (GTDB taxonomy): domain Bacteria; phylum Bacillota; class Clostridia; order Christensenellales; family Aristaeellaceae; genus Aristaeella. The sequence continues at coordinate 5,135 of CAMNCR010000049.1, forward strand.
TTTCCTCCCGGGTGGCGAAGCCGAAGAGCTCCATCGCGTCCTCCCGGACGGAAAGAAAGGTATGGCAGCGCATCCGCTGGCCCAGGGCGGGGGCGGCCTGCAGGGTCGTGTTGGAGCAGCTCAGCTGCCAGCCGACGCCGCCGGCCATCAGCACCAGGGCGCCGTTGGTCTTCTCGCAGACCTCGCCTTCGATGAAAGCAAACATGAGATTCTCCTTCTTATTTCATCAGGAACTGTTTTTTGGCCATGCCGGTCTGGCAGTGGGTGATGGCGCAGGCGATGGCGTCCGCCGCGTCGTCGGGGCGGGGAATCGTGTCCATGTGCAGCAGCAGCTTGACCATCTGCTGCACCTGCTTCTTGTCCGCCTTGCCATAGCCGGTGACGGCCTGCTTGATCTGCATGGGGGTGTATTCGTAGAGGTTTTCCGTGTATTCCGCGGCGGCGATGATGGCCGCGCCCCGGGCCGCGCCGACCATGAGGGCGGTGGTCACGTTCCGCGCGAAGAACAGCTCCTCGAAGGCGACATCGTCCGGGTGATAAATCTGCAGCAGATCCCGCACGCCCAGCTGGAGGGTACGGAGCCGGTCCTGCATGGGATGGCCGGCCTTGGTTTCCACGCAGCCGTAATTGATCAGCCGCATCCGGCTGCCTTCCGATTCAACGACGCCCCAGCCCATCAGGGCGTATCCGGGGTCAATACCGAGCACGATCAAAGCAGAAGCCTCATTCCCGCAGAAATTTCAGCTTTCATGGTACTCATGCGCCGGGGAAAAGTCAAGAGAGCATGCGACCGGGGGCCATTTTCCCCTTGTGCGGCAGAAGAAAATGCTTTATAGTGGAAGACAGAGACGATCGGGGAAAAATTGAAGACGCGAAGGGCCGGGGACTGCCGGAAAGCAGGGAACGATCCGGGCAGGGCCCGCGGGCTGAAACGGACAATGGAATGCATGAAAATCTGACGACGGAGACGGAAGGAGATCATGACCATGAGAAAGAGGGGAATCAGAGGCCTGTGTTTACTGCTGGCGCTGGCAGTCGTGCTGGGCCAGAGCGTGTCCGGGGCGCTGGCGGAGGGCTGGACCTGCCTGAACTGCGGCCAGGCGGGGAA
>CAMNCR010000050.1 GCA_946534455.1 uncultured Clostridia bacterium
TCATGGGGAATCACTCACTTCTGCAAGATCTGCTCCAGGGGCTGGAGCCTGATGTCTGCTTAAATCGTTCGGGAAAGGTGGATGCGACAGATGGATGCCTGTACTGCAATCGTTGGAATCAACTGGGGAGACGAAGGAAAGGGCCGCATGGTCGACCTGCTGACGGAGGCCTTTGACGTCGTGGTGCGTTATCAGGGCGGCGGCAACGCCGGGCACGTGGTCATCAATAAATACGGCGAGTTCTCCCTGCATCTGCTGCCCTCCGGCGTGTTCCGCAAGAACGTGGTGAATGTGCTGGGCAACGGCGTGGCCCTGGATCCGGAGCACCTGATGAATGAGATCAACAGCATCCGGGAAAAGGGCGTCGACATCACCCCGGAGAACGTGAAAATCAGCGAGCGCGCCTCCCTGCTGCTCCCCTGGCACCGGAAGATGGACGCGCTGGAGGAAGCCCGGCTGGAGAACAAGAAATTCGGCTCCACGAAGAAGGGCATCGCTCCCTTCTATTCCGATAAGTACCAGAAAAAAACAGTCCTCGCGGGCGAGCTGTTCTATCCTGAGGTGCTCAAGCAGCACCTGATGGACCTGATGGAGTGGAAGAACCTGATTCTGACCGGCGTGTACGGCGCGGAGCCGGTGACCGAGGAAGCCATCGACAAGTGGCTGGCCACCTACTGCGAGCCCCTCAAGCCCTTCATCCAGGATACCAGCGCCTTCCTGCACGACGCCGCCATGCAGCACAAGCGCATCCTCTTCGAGGGCCAGCTGGGCGCGCTGCGGGATCTGGACTTCGGCATCTATCCCTACACCACCTCCTCCAACGTGCTGAGCTGCTACGCGCCCATCGGCGCCGGCATGCCGGACGCGCGGATTGACCGGGTCATCGGCGTGGTCAAGGCCTACTCCTCCTGCGTGGGCGAGGGACCCTTCGTGTGCGAAATGTTCGGGGATGAGGCGGACCGCCTGCGGAAGATCGGCGGCGAGTTCGGCGCTCACCGTCCGCACCGGGTCGGGCCCATCGACCTGGTGGCCACCCGCTACGGCGTCAAGATTCAGGCAGCCACGGAGCTGGCGCTGACCAAGCTGGACGTGCTGGGCAAGCTGGAGCAGATTCCGCTGTGCGTTCGCTACAGCCTCAACGGTCAGGAAACGGATCAGATGCCCTTCCCCTCCGTGCTGGATCAGTGCAAGCCGGTGATCGAGACCATGCCCGGCTGGCAGAGCGATATTTCCGGCATCCGGAACTGGTGGGACCTGCCCCAGGAGGCCAAGGACTACGTCAAGCGCATTGAGGACACGGTGGGCGTCATTATCAAGTGGATTTCCGTCGGCCCCGAGCGGCACAGCATCATCCGGCGCGGATGATGGGTGGGCTTTCCGCTGTTCAACATCCTTTCGGCCTTCATCCGCCACTGGCGGCGGCCTTCAGGATGCCCCCTGATTTTCCCATGGGCGAGAGCCCATGCGGCAAGATACATATTTTTTGAAGAGAGAAAGGGATTCGGATTATGAAAGGGAATGTACTGGTCGGTCAGTCCGGCGGCCCCACCGCCGTCATCAACTCCAGCCTCGCGGGCGTGTTCAAGACCGCCATGGAGCGCGGCTACAACAAGGTGTACGGCATGCGCTACGGCATCCAGGGCTTCCTGGATGAGCAGTATGTGGATCTGTCCGACCATATCAAGAACGAGCTGGATCTGGAGCTGCTGAAGCGGACTCCTTCCGCCTTCCTGGGCACCTGCCGCTACAAGCTGCCGGAGATTCATGAGGACAAGGCCATCTATGAGCGCATCTTTGAGCTGCTGGACAAGCTGGACATCGAGGTGTTCATCTACATCGGCGGCAACGACTCCATGGATACCATCCGCAAGCTCTTTGACTATTCCCTGCTGACCGGCGCGAAGCAGCGCTTCGTCGGCTGCCCGAAGACCATCGATAACGACCTGGCCATCACTGACCACACCCCCGGCTTCGGCAGCGCCGCCAAGTACATCGCCACCTCCACGAAGGAAGTCATCTGCGATGCCATGGGCTTCTCCTACAAGAAGAAGAACGTCAACATCATCGAGATCATGGGCCGGAACGCGGGCTGGCTGACCGGTGCCGCCGCCCTCTCCCGCAGCGAGGACTGCGAGGGTCCCGACCTGATCTATCTGCCCGAGGTTCCCTTCGACATCGACACCTTCGTCGGCAAGGTCAAGGATCTGCTGGATCAGAAGGACGTGGTCGTGGCGGTCGTGTCCGAGGGCATCAAGACCAAGGAAGGCAAGTATGTCTGCGAGCTGGCCACCGAGAACACCACCACCGACGCCTTCGGCCATATCCAGATGACGGGCACCGCCTCCTACCTGGCCACCGTGATCAAGAACCAGCTGGGCTGCAAGACCCGCGCCGTGGAGCTTTCCACGCTGCAGCGCGCCGCCGCGCACCTGGCCAGCAAGATTGACGTGGACGAAGCCTTCAACGTGGGCGGCGCCACCGTCAAGGCCGCGGACGAGGGTTCCTCCGGCGTCATGGTCGTCATCGACCGCGTGTCCGACGATCCCTATCAGAGCGCCACGGGCGTGTATGACGTGCACCGCATCGCCAACGGCGAAAAGGTGGTTCCGCGCAAGTGGATCAACAAGGAAGGCAACTACGTCACCGAGGACTTCCTCGATTATGTCCGTCCGCTGATCCAGGGCCATTACGCCCCGATGATGGTGGAGGGCATTCCGCGCCATCTGAGCATGAACCTCAAGAACTACGACTGGACCAAGGCGCACTATTGATCGCCTGCCCACTCGATTCTTTCCGCCCTCCCCGGTCGGGAGGGCGGTTTTTTCTGCAAAGGAGATCTCCATGACCAGGAAGCAATGGGGCACCGTGAAGGAATGGCTGCTGATCACGGCCGGCATCGCGATCATGACCCTCGGCATCTACTTTTTCAAGTTCCCGAATCATTTTTCCACCGGCGGCGTCACCGGCATCTCCATCGTCCTCGGCCACTACTTTCCCGGCATGACCCCCGGCACCTTCGTCACGGTGATCAACGTGGCGCTGCTGGCCCTGGGCTTCGCGGTGTTCGGCCGGTCCTTCGGCGTGCGCACGGTCTATGCCTCGCTGCTGATGTCCGGCCTGCTGGACCTGCTGGAGGCCGTCTGCCCCCTGGAGGCGCCCATGACCTCCCAGCCGCTGATGGAACTGCTGTTCGCGGTGGGCCTGCCCGCGGTGGGCTCCGCCATCCTCTTCAATCTGGATGCCTCCTCCGGAGGCACGGACATCATCGCCATGATCCTGCGGAAATATACCTCCCTGAACATCGGCATGGCGCTGCTGATCAGCGACACGGTGATCACCCTGTCCGCCTGCGTCGCCTTCGGCATGGAAACGGGACTGTTCTCCGTGCTGGGTCTGGTGATCAAGGCGCTGTTCGTGGACATGGTGATGGATAACCTGCGGGTCAAGAAATGCTTCCAGATCATCACCTCCCGGCCGGAGCCCATCGAGGACTTCATCACCCGCAGCCTGCACCGCGGCGCCACGCAGCTCCACGGCGAGGGCGTCTACACCCATGAGGGCAAGACCGTGCTCCTGACCGTCGTGAACCGGCACGAGGCGGTGCTGCTGCGGAATTTCATCCGTCAGAACGATCCCACCGCCTTCCTCATCATCACCTCCAGCACGGAAATCATCGGCAACGGCTTCCGCGGCGTGACCTGAGGTCCGCCCGGCCCAGAAAGGAGATTTGACCCATGGCCAAACTGCTCATGTTCAACCTTCAGGACGCCCGCAAGCGGGAGCAGCTCCGGGTGCTGTCCATCCGGCTGGACTTCGCCTGCATCGAGGTGCCGGCCTCCTCCCAGGGGCATACCCTGCGCCAGCTGCTCTCCGGCGACACAGGTCCCTGTCCCGCGGCCCATCCCTTCTCCGAGGAGCTGATCGTCATGAACGGCTTTCTGAACGAGTCGCTGGATACCCTGCTCCAGGAAATGAGAAAAAGCGGGACCACCGTCTCTCTCAAGGCGGTGGTCACCGCTACCAATCAGTTCTGGACCGCCGATCAGCTGGCACAGCAGCTGAAGGCGGAGGATTATGCCATGCGGCAAAGGAAA
>CAMNCR010000051.1 GCA_946534455.1 uncultured Clostridia bacterium
ACGTGACCTCCGCGACCTTCCCGGCCGACTTCATGAACGGGCTTTCGGAGCTGCCGGGCGTCGGCAGCGCGGTGCCGGCCAGCGATCACGGCGATTACAGGAGATAACCCGTCCGCGGGAAAGGAGGAATCACCGATGTCAACTCATCGCTGGATCGACCGGATCTGTCTGGTCACCATGATCATTTCCCTGTTCTGCACGATTCTGTTCATGAACGGGGAAAGCCTGGGCGTCGCCCTCGTCGTGGACGAGGATGCGGAAGGGTATTCCGGCTCGACGCTCTTCACCCGGAATGACCTGAACGGCGACTGGGATCCCTCCGGCGCCACGGTCATCACCCTGAACGGGCAGTCCGCTGAAATCGCCGGCAACGGCGCCTACTGGCTGAACGGCAGCCTGGTGATCGCGCAGAGCGGGCAGTATGTTCTCTCAGGCACGCTGACCGACGGCAGCATCATCGTCAGCGCAAAGAAAAATTCCAAGGTCTGGATTCTGCTCAGCGGGGTTTCCGTCACCTGCTCCGACGGCGCCTGCCTGCGGGTGGAACAGGCGGACAAGGTGTTTTTGACCCTGGCGGCCGGCACGGAAAACACGATGCGCGGCGGGGCCGCCTTTTCCGCGGAAGCGCTGAACGAGGACGCCTGCTCGGTGATCCTGGCCCGGGACGACCTGACGATCAACGGCAGCGGCAGCCTGACCCTTGAATCCGCCGGTCTGAACGGCATCGACGCCCGGGATGATCTGGTGCTGGCCGGCGGCACGCTGACCGTCACCGCTCCGCGGCACGGCATCCGGGTCAACGACGCCCTGCACATCACCTCGGTGGTCCTGCGCATCTCCGCGGGCCAGGACGGAATTCACTGCGAGGGCGACCTTCTCGTGCAGGACGGGACGCTTCAGATTGCCGCGAAGGATGACGGCCTCCATTCCGATGCGGTCATCACGGTGCTCGGAGGCAGCCTCGACCTGTCCGCCTGCGGAGAGCCCCTGGACGGCCAGACGGTGGACATGCAGGGCGGGGAGCTTCTCTGAGGCTTTTTCCGGAGGAGTACAAGACAAATACAACTTTCTGTGGTATGATGAATTCAGTATTACATTCTGCCGCTCTGCCCCGTCCCGGCGATGGAAGCGGCTCAACCAAAGAAAGGAGTTCCATCCATGAAAAAGCTGTTTTCTCTGCTGCTGGCGCTGTGCATGCTGCTGCTGGCCGTTCCCTCCCTGGGCGAGACGGCTGCCGACGCGCAGGCCGCCATCGTCCCCGATCTGTCACAGACGGCCATCAACGGCTCCCTGCATCTTTCCCTGGATCAGGACGCCTTCAGCGCCCTCTTTGCCGCGAACGGCGCCCCGGCTGAGCTGGTCAGCGGGATTCTGTCCCTGGTGAACAATCTGGGCATTAACTTCGTCGTGAACAACGGCTTCCAGCTCTCCCTCTCCCTGAAGGAGCAGCCCGTTGCCACCGTCGCCGCCCTGAACGGGGAAAAGGGCCTGAACATCGTTTCCGATCTGTTCCCCTCCTATGTGCTGACCGTGGCGCCGGAAACCCTGCAGCAGGCCGTTCAGAGCGCTTCCTCCTCCGTGTCCGGCCTGAGCAATGTGGATATGGAAGCGGTCGCCCAGGCGGTCATGACGCATCTGAACCCCGTTCTGGAGGAGATCAACTCCCGGATCGGTGAGCCCACCGCCACGAACTTTGTGTACGGTGACGTCACCTTCACCCAGGAGAAGCCGATCAACTTCACCGCCAAGGAGCTGGCGCTGCTGGTGATGAACCTGGTGAAGGATCTGTCCTCCGACCCGGCGCTCGAGCCGGTGCTTTCGCAGATTCAGGGGCTGGATCTGAGCAAGCTGGATGAACAGATTGCCGAGCTCGAAGCCCGGCCCGATGACCAGTTCCCCACCACCGATCTGAAGGTCTATCAGAACGAAGCGGGCTCTTCCCTCTTTGTCGGGGACGTGGCTGACGCCAATCAGTCCCTCCATGTGGCCATCGGCACCCTGGACTCCCTCTTCCTCGTGGACATCGACGGCGGCGAGGCGGCCCGGTTCACGCTCCGGGTAGATCAGGCCCAGGGCAAGCTGGACTTCGAGCTGACGGGCAACGGCAACGGTGCGCCCCTTCACGCCCTGCTCAGCCTGCAGATGGCCGAACAGGGGCTCACGGGCATTCTCAATCTCGAGATGAACGGCGCTCCCTTCGCGGCCCTCGATTTCGCCTTCAGCCAGGGCGGTGAAATCACCGCCACCTTCGATCCGGCGGAAAAGACCGAGCTGGCTCTGGAGAGCCTGATGTCCGATACCTCCGGCGAGGCCGCGCAGCCCCTGCTGAACGATATCATGAGCAAAGGCCTGTCCGCCGTGCTGACGGCCGCCATGTCCGCCATGCCCGATGAGGTCGGCGCCCTGATGAACAGCATGTCCGCGCCCGCGCAGTAATTCTCCCAAAACGGTTTCATCCGCCCGGCCAACGCCGGGCGGATTTTTGGATCAGACCCTTCCGTCCCTGAACAGGCGCATCATCTCATTCGTCAGGCTGTAATTCGTCGGCTGGAGCTCAATGTCCCGCCGGGGCACCCACTCCGCGTATTTCAGCTCCGTCCGGTCCATGCGGATCGTATCATCCCCGTCCACCTCGCAGAAGAAGCCCGCCAGCAGATCCAGAGCAATGCCCCAGGGCTGTGATTTGTAGTAGCGGATATTCCTGACCCGCAGGCCCGTTTCCTCCATCACCTCCCGCTGCACGGTCTCCTCCAGCGTTTCCCCGATTTCCGTGAAGCCCGCCACCAGGGCGTTCATCGTGCCGCCCGCCCGATACCGGGTCAGCAGCAGCCGCTCCCCGTTCGTCACCCCGACGATCACCGCGGGATTGATCCTCGGATACACCTTTTCGCCGCAGCGGGGGCAGGCCATGGCCCGCTCCGCCGGATCCGGGCGCAGCGCCTCCCCGCAGGCTCCGCAGAACCGCGTCACCCGGTACCATTCAGCCAGATGCATCGCCGTAAAGGCGGCAAACATGCTCTCCTGCGGAGCGCGCTCCTGCCTGCGCAGCTCCCGGGCGCCGCAGTAGCCGTATCCCGGCAGCTCCAGCTCCCGGTCCGTCAGAAAATAGCCGGTGCCGTCGAGCAGAAACAGCAGCTGCAGGGGAATCTCCGGCGCCTCCGCCACCCGGGGAAAGCGCAGCTCCTCCCCTTCCGCGATCAGCATCCGGCCGGCGTTCCAGGAAATGATCCGGTCCTCCGGCTCCGGCCGGCGCTCCGGATCGAAATGATTGTCCAGCCGATGCGGGGCGATATCCTGAATCATACGGACCTCCGTTCGCAGGCAGAATGCCTGCGTTTTTCTTCCATTATAGGCGCGCGCCCCCGGCCGCGCAACCCGTTCCAGGCTTCTCGAAACACAGGGGGGCTTGAAAACCGGCTTCCGCCTGTGATACTCTGATACTGTTCTATCCTTCACGGGGACCCCTGAAGCTGCCGTGCGCTTTCCGGGAATGGGCCCGGATCCGGGCACGGCATCCCCTTCCCGACCGATCAACAGGAGTGAAAAGCATGAAAATTGTCTTTTTTGACGCCAAGGACTATGACCAGGCCTCCTTCGAAAGCACCCTTCCCCGCTGGCGGGAGGCGCATCCCGACGCGCCGGAAATGTCCTTCCTCTTCTATGACACGCGCCTGAGCCTGAGCACGGCCGAGCTGGCCCGCGGCGCCCAGGTCGTCTGCGTTTTTGTGAACGACCTGATCGACCGGGAGCTGGTGGGGGTCCTGGAGGGCATGGGCGTCCGCCTGATCGCCCTGCGCTGCGCCGGCTATAACAACGTGGATATCGAGGCCTGCTACGGCCATCTGCATGTGGTGCGGGTGCCCGCCTATTCCCCCTATGCCGTCGCCGAGCACGCCATGGCCCTCCTCATGACCTCCATCCGCCGGATTCATAAGGCCTATATCCGCACCCGGGATTTCAACTTCAGCCTCAGCGGCCTGACCGGCTTTGATTTCCACGGCAAAACCGTCGGCGTCGTCGGCACGGGCAAGATCGGCGCCTGCTTCATCAACATCTGCCGGGGCTTCGGCATGCACATTCTCGCCTTCGACAAATTTCCGAACCCGCAGCTGGCGGCGGAGGGCGTGGAATATGTTTCCCTGGAAACCCTCTGGGCCCGGAGCGATATCATTTCCTTCCACTGCCCGCTGACCGACGAGACCCATCATCTGGTCAATGCCGCCTCCATCGCGCAGATGAAAAAGGGCGTCGTGCTGATCAACACCTCCCGCGGCGCGCTGATCGATTCGGAGGATCTCCTGGAGGGCATCAAAAGCCGGCAGATCGGCGCCGCCTGCCTGGATGTGTACGAGGAGGAATCGAACGTCTTCTTCCATGATTTCAGCGGTCACATCGTGGCGGACGATACGCTGGCCCGGCTCATCTCCATGCCCAACGTCATCGTGACCTCCCATCAGGCCTTCCTGACGCAGGAGGCGCTGGCCAATATCGCGGAAACCACGCTGGACAATATTCTGTCCTTCCACACCCTGGGCTACAGCCCCAACGAGCTTTGCTACAAGTGCGGCAAGCTGGAAACCTGCCCGCGCAGCCATCAGGAAAAATGCTTCTGATTCCCGGAATCCGGGGCGCCTCCGGAAGGAACTCCGCCCCGGTCTTCATAAGACCCCATCATGCTTCAATGAACAAGGAGGACAGCCATGCTTCAGAAGGACACCCTGGCGCGATATCTCTCGCTGTGCATGAACAGCGAGGCGGATTTCGCGGAAATCTTTGAGGAGGAAGAAATCAGCGAGACCATCTCCTCCCTGAACCAAGCCGTGGAAAGCGTGAACCGCCGGCTGAAAAGCGGCGCGGGAATCCGGCTCTATCGCGGCGTGCAGTCGGTGTACGGCTATACCAACCATACGGACGACGCGCATCTTCTGCCGATGATCGACGATCTGAGGGCCGCCATCAGCCGTGCCGACCTGCCGGAGGACGGCCCTGCGCCTGTGACGCTCCTGCCGGTGGCCGTGGAGAATCGCAACCCCGTCCGGATCCGCTTCGAGGAGGTTCCCCTCGCCGGGAAGGCGGAGCTCCTTTTCCGGGCCGAGCGCGCGGCGAAAGCGTACGATGCCCGGATCGTAAAAACCCAGGGCCGGATGCTGAACGTGCGCCAGTGCGTGCAGATTTCCAACAGCGAAGGCCGTCTGGTTGCCGATACGCGGGTCCGGACCCGCATCATGCTGGAAGCCTACGCCTCGGAGGGCAGCAACTTCCAGAGCGGCGGCTACAATCCCGGCGCGGGCTGCGGCCTCGAATACTGGGAGGAAAAGACCCCGGAATCCATCGGCGAGGAGGCGGCCCGCTCCGCCATCGTCATGCTTTCCGCCCGGGACTGCCCCTCCGGCAAAATGCCCGTCGTCATCGATAACGAATTCGGCGGCGTCATCTTCCATGAGGCCTGCGGCCATTCTCTGGAAGCCACCGGCGTCGCCCGGAATCAGAGCGTCTTTGCCGGCAAGCTCGGGGAAAAGATCGCCGCCTCCTGCGTGACCGCGGTGGATGACGGCACGATTCCCGGCGCCTGGGGCAGTGAAAATGTCGACGACGAGGGAAATCCCCAGCGGCGCCGGGTGCTCATTGAAAACGGCATCCTGAAATCCTACATGATCGACCGGCTGAACGGCCGGCGGATGGGCATGGAATCCACCGGCTCCTCCCGGCGCGAATCCTATGAATACGAGCCCACCTCCCGCATGTCCAATACCTTTATCTGCGCCGGCACGGATTCCTATGAGTCCCTGTTCGAGGGCGTGGAGCGCGGCCTGTACGCGAAAAAAATGGGCGGCGGCTCCGTCAATCCGCTGACGGGCGCCTTCAACTTCTCCGTCCGCGAGGGCTATATGATTGAGAACGGCAGGATCTCCTATCCGGTCAAGGGCGCGTCCCTGATCGGCACCGGTCAGGAAATTCTGCTCAACATCGACCGGGTCAGCGACAATCTGGTTCGCGGCCAGGGCATGTGCGGTTCCCTGAGCGGCTCCATTCCCACCGATGTGGGTCAGCCCGCGATCCGCGTTTCTTCCATCACCGTAGGAGGTACAGCCAATGAATAAGCAGAAATGGATCAGCCGCGCCCTGGAAATGGGGATCGAGGAGCTTGAAATCTATCAGGGTCAGAACGCCGAGCGGAAGGTCGTCTGGTATGAGGGCCAGATGGATTCCTTCGTCACCTCCTCCGTGCTGGGGACGTCCATCCGGGGCATCCTGAACGGAAAGGCCGCCAATCTGGCCCTGGAATCCGTGGACGACCGGCAGATGGACGAGACCCTCGGCATGCTGATCGAGCAGGCCCGGCTGGTTTCCTCCCAGGACACGGAGGTCCTCCGGGAGGCCGAAAAAACCGACGAGGTGCAGAGCCGGTTCGTCTGGGTCCGGCCCTCGATGGAGGACATCCGGGAGAAGCTTTCCGCCATCGAAAAGGCCATCCTGGCGGCGGATCCGCGCGTCCGGCAGGTGACGGAAATCGAATGGGTTGAATCCGAAAGCTCCCGCGAGATCACGAATTCCAGGGGCGTTCATGTCTCCGATACCAGCCGCTCCCAGATCCTCTATGCCGGCGTGGCCGTGGAGGAAAACGGCGAAGTCAAGGACGGCTATCGCCTGGAGGTCGTCCCGGATCTGGCCGGCGCGGATCCGGAGCAGATCGCCCGCAAGGCGGTCCGGGAAGCCCTGGATGAGCTGGGCGGAAAGCCGATTCCCTCCGGACAGTATCCGGTGATTCTGGAGCGGCGGGCCATGACCTCCCTCTTCAGCGCGCTGACCGACATGTTTTCCGGCGATCTGATCGGCAAGGGCCTCTCTCCCCTGAAGGACGCGGCGAACACCGCCATCTTCTCGGACAAAATCACGGTGGTCGACGATCCGAAGAATCTCGACTGCCTCAGCGTGGCGAATTATGACGACGAAGGCTGCCCCACCCGGCGCAAGATCCTCGTGGATCAGGGCCTGTTCCGTCAGGCGCTGCATCACACGAAATCCGCCGCCCGCATGGGCGTGGAGAGCACGGGCAACGGCTTCCGCCCGGGCTATGACGGTCCGGTTTCCGTCCGTCCCATGAACTGCTGCATCCTGCCCGGCGAAAAGAATCTGGAGACGCTCATGGCGGAGATGGGAGAAGGGCTGGTCATCACGCGGCTGGCCGGTCTGCACGCGGGCCTCAACCATGTCACGACGGACTTTTCCCTCCAGTGCTTCGGCTACTGGGTCCGGAACGGAAAGCGGGAGCGCCCCGTCGCGCTCATCACCGTCGCCGGCAACTTCCTGGATCTGATGAAGAAGGTCGTTTCCGTCGGCTCGGATCTGGAGTGGGAATACCGGACCGTGGCCTGCCCCAGCATTCTTTTCTCCTCCTGCGCCATCGCGGGTGAATAATCCGC
>CAMNCR010000052.1 GCA_946534455.1 uncultured Clostridia bacterium
TCCACATCACCTATGCGGTTTGTCGTAGGAATATGAGCGATCAATTCTTCTCCGTCTATGTCTATCAAAGCTGTGAATTGGCTTTTTCTTTTCAACAGTGTTCCTCTGATAAGAGGCTTCTCAAATAGATACATACATTCACCTCGCAAAATACCGAGTTCTGGTTTGCATATTCAGTTAGATCGTCAGGCTCTCCCGCATGCTGCTGTAAACACCCTGCTGGATCGCTCTCACGATGATCTGCAGCATCTCGCTTTCAGTCGCGCTGAATTGCTGTTCATGCCACCAGAGGATGGTCGTCAGGATATTTCCGCTGATCAGTCGCGCATAACAGGAAGCCAGGCTGCGGCGGGCAGACGAAATGGAAAAACGCTTTTCCATCTGCTCCAACAGCCGTTCACTGTAAATCCGATGCATACTGCTTGCCAAATCCACGGGAAGATCGTGTCTGCGTAAAACCATGAGTATATGTCGGTTCTTTTCAAAATACCGCAGCAGCGGGAGAAAAGACTCTCGGCCCCTCTCTTCGTTCAGTACAGGCAAGGCAATAAAATCCAGACGCAGCGCATTCTGAAACTCGTCGAGCTGTTCCTGGCAAATTTTCCGGATCAGATCGTACTTATCCTCATAATTCCTGTAAAAGGTGGAACGGTTGATCCGGCAGGCCAGAATCAGCTGATTGACCGTGATCTTTTCAAAGGGCACAGTTTCCAGCAGTCGGATCATCTGGGTCTGGATGGTTTCCCTCGTTTTGACCACCCGTAGGTCTATGGACATATTTATCGCCTCCCTACTCAGTATAATCCGATCCGCACCCGGTTTCAAGAAGTCACGCGACAAATATGCAATATTTGTTGCATAAGCAATAGATATTGCAAAGCTATTGCTTGAACGCCTCCTATCTTCAATTTACACTATGAATATCGATAATGATCAGGGAGGCTTCTCAATGAAAAACCAGTACTATCCCAAGCTGTTTGAAAAAGGCCGTCTGGGCAACGTGGTAATCAAGAACCGCATCGTGCGCAACTCCATGGGCACTTACCTTGGCAATCCGGATGGCTCTGTAAGCGACCGTCAGATCAAGGCCTATACAGAAGCTGCCGAAGGCGGCGCTGGCTTGATTTTCATGGATAACGTGGTGCCTGTTTCCATGACCTCCTGCGGCCTGACCGCACATTCCGACGAGTACGTGGCCGGTCTGTCCCTGTTGGCGGAGGCCGTTAAGGAGCATGGCGCGGTGCCCGGCATGCAGATCGCCCATCCCGGCCGTGACGCCGCTTTTGTGGGCAGCGCGGATGTGATCGGCGCTTCCCCCATCACCTTTGAGCCCTGGTATCAGATGGGCGCGCGGCTGCCCCGTTCCCTGAGCATTGAAGAGATCCACGAGCTGGTGGCTGCCTTTGGCCGCTGCGCCGCGCGATGCAAGGATGCCGGTTTTGAAGTGCTGGAGATCCACGGTGCCGCCGGCTGCGTTCCCACCAATTTCCTGTCTCCCCATGACAACAAGCGTACCGATATGTACGGCGGCAGCCTGCAAAACCGCATGCGCCTGCTGCTGGAGATCGTGCGCGCCATGAAGCAGGCCTGCGGCCCCGATTTTCCCATCGGCGTCAAACTGAGCACAGAGGACTGGGAGCCCGAAGGCATTCGCATTGAGGAAACCATCGAGGTGGCCAAGGCGCTGGAGCGCGAGGGCGTATCTCACCTGAACCTGATGGGCGGCACCCATGCCACCGCCGCCATGGAATTCGTGCTGCCCAACTGCTTCAACGCCGCGCTGACCAAACAGATCAAGGATGCGGTACACATTCCTGTGTTCGTCGGCCACAACATTTTCTCTCCCGACGAAGCGGAAAAGCTGCTGGAAGAGGGCTGCGGCGATTTCGTTGCCCTGGGTCGCTCCCAGCTGGCCGACCCTGCCTGGGCCCGCAAGGCCAAGGAAGGCCGGGCGGAGGACATCACCCCCTGCATCAACTGCATGATTGGCTGCATCGACAAGGGTATGCTGGGCCATCATGTGATCCACTGCACCGTCAACCCCACGCTGTACAAGTATGAATGCCCGCCCATCGTGCCCGCTGAAACCGTCAAGAATGTGGCTGTTGTGGGCGGCGGCCCCGCGGGCTGCGAAGCGGCGCTTACGGCCGCGAAGCGCGGTCACAAGGTCACCCTGTTTGAGCAGCGGGAAATCGGCGGCGCGATGATCGAAGCCTCCGCACCCGAACACAAGGCCAATATCCGTCGCCTGATCGAGTATTATAAGCGGCAGATCGAAAAGCAGGAAAACATCACGCTGAAGCATGAAGCCGCGGACTTCGATACCCTGAAAAACGGTTATGACGCCGTGATTGTCGCAGTAGGCGGCAAAGCCCGCGCGCTGAACGTGCCCGGCATCGACCGTGCGCAGGTCATTTCCGCCATGGATTATCTGGGCGGCAAAAAGCAGGTGCCCGGCCAGAAAGTGGCTGTGATCGGCGGCGGCATCACCGGCGCGGAAACCGCCCTGGAGCTGCACGAATCCGGCAAGGAAGTGACCGTGGTGGAAATGGCGGATGCCTTCCTGGCCAACCCGGCCTCTTCCTGCCAGGCGTACAGCATCAAGATCGCGGAAGCGGGGATCCGTGTGCTGACCGGCAAACGACTGGAAGCGGTCAACGATGGCACCATCACCCTGATCGACCGCTGGGGCAATACCACTGAATTGGTCGCCGACGCAGTGGTCACTGCTGCGGGATTCACTGCCCAGCATCAGCTGGCGGAACAGCTGGATGAAGCCAATATCGAAGTGTATAACGTAGGCGACAGCAACCGCGTGCGTCAGATCTATGACGCTGTTCACGAGGGCTTTGTTGCCGGACGGCTGGTTTAACAGATACAAAAAAAGGACCAGCGGGGGATCGAAAGAACCTCCGCTGGCTTTTTTGTGCGCCGAGGGCGAGAA
>CAMNCR010000053.1 GCA_946534455.1 uncultured Clostridia bacterium
TGACCTCTCTGTCTCTGTTGCCATATCTGCTCTGCGCGGAACAGATCCACAGTCTATCGTACATTTCATGACTTTTCCAGCCTATTTTTCAGAAAACGGAGGACCCAATATGAACCGAATCAAGCTGCAGGAAATCTTTGACCGGACCGCGTTTCCGCATACCAGCGGAACGGCGGAGGAGCTGAAAACCGCGGAGTACCTGAAGGCGCTCTGCCAGGAGCTTGGAGCGGAAGCGCACCTGGAGGCTTTCCGGGTCCCCATGGCGGACATGGAAGCCTGTTCGGTCACGGCGGACGGCGGGGAAATCCCCTGCAAAGCCTTCTACGGGTGCGGCAGCGGGGACACGGAAGGCGAGCTGTACCATATGCCTTCCCTGGATCCGGTCTCCCTGGCCGGCGCACGGGATCGGATCGTACTTCTGGAAACGCAGGGGATCGGCTTCTTCGGCTACCAGGATCTTGTCAGGGCCGGAGCAAAGGGCATCCTCTTCCAGTACGGCAATATGTTTTATCCGCAGCAGGATATCGATCAGCGGGATCTGCGGGAGCATGTCCGGGGTGACGCCGGGAAGCTTCTTTGCGCGATGATCCATTCCTCCTCCGCGGTGAAGCTTGTCCGGAGCGGAGCCCGGAACATCCGGATTTCTGTTCGCCAGCACGAATATGACGGGGAATCCCATAACGTCATTGCCGAGCTTCCCGGGAAACGGGATGAATGGATTACCCTGTCGGCGCATTACGATTCCACTTCCCTGTCCAACGGCGCATATGACAACATGACCGGCTGCGCGGGGCTGCTGGGCGTGATGGAGGCTCTGCGGAATACCGGGCGCAATTACGGCCTGCGTTTTCTCTTCTGCGGCAGCGAGGAGCGGGGGCTGCTCGGTTCCAAGGCCTATGTGCGGGATCATCAGAAGGAGCTGGAGAACACCGTTCTGAACATCAATCTGGATATGATCGGCACCCTCATGGGGAAGTTCATTGCCCGGGTTTCCGCGGAGGAGGCCCTGGCTCACTATCTGTCCTACATGGGCGCGGAGCTGGGCTTCCCGGTCGCGGCAAAAACCGGCGTCTATTCCAGCGATTCCACTCCCTTCGCCGACAGCGGCGTCCCTGCGGTTTCCCTGGCCCGGATTGCCAGCCCCAATGTGGCCCCGATCCACTGCCGGTATGATACCAGCGAGGTTCTTTCCATGGAGCAGCTGCAGAGGGACATCGATTTTATTGCGGAGTTTACCCGCCGAATGGCCTGTGCTGCCTGCTGCCCGGTCAGCCGGGAGATCCCGGAAAGCGTGAAAAAGGAACTGGATGAGTATCTGTTCAGAAAGAGGAAGCCGGACTGATCCCCGGGGCGCATTTCATTGCCGGATTATGTCTCACTTTCAGTTTCATCAGGAACACCCGCTGTCCTGATACACGCCAAAGAAAGCGATCGTGGGACGCACACGGGCATCATCGATCGTCAGGCGCAGGCATGCGGTCCGCAGCCCGCGGACCGGAATGATGCGCTGATATCCGATCACCGTTCCCTGAGCAATCTTCTTCCAGCCTTCTCCGTCCGGGATTTCCAGATGGAACCGCTCGACCCGCTGGCTCTGCGATATTTCCTCCCGCAGGACGATCCGGTCGATCGTCCGGGCGGCAGGCCAGGTCAGCGTCACGCGGACGGGCTCGCGGACTGCCCGCGGCAGATAATAGCCGTCTTCCTTCCGCAGCATGTTCCCCGCTTCGTGGCCCGGCTCCGCCGGGTCCGCTTCGATCCGGGCCTCCGGAGCAAGGTTGTCCGTATAGCACCTGCGGATGTATTCCCCGAGCTCCCGGAGCCGCTTCACGTCCGCCTCATGGAACAGTCCCCTGCGGTCCGGCGGAATGTTCAGCAGGAATGTTGCGTTGCCGCCGACGGACTTCTCGTAGATCTCAATCAGCTCTGAAAGCGGCCTGACCTGATCATTTTCCGCCTCGTGCCAGAACCATCCCGGCCGGATCGAGGTGTTGACCTCCGCCGGGTACCAGACCAGATCCGTTTCCTCCGCCAGAATCTCCCGGCTCCCCAGATCCTGATCCTGCGCGCGGATCGGCCGCAGCCTGAAGGCTTCGTCCTCCGTCTGCTGGCTCAGGGAGGCGATCTTTTCCGTATCCATGGTGCGCCGGGGCACGACGCTCCATTCGGATGTCCGGGTCTGCCCCGCTTCGTTGCCACACCACCGGATATCCGGCCCGCATACGTGGATGCAGGCCTCCGGCTGCAGCCTCCGGATGGTTTCGTAATACCGCGGCCAGTCGTAGCACTGCTTCTTCCCGTTCGCGCCTTCCCCGCAGGCGCCGTCAAACCATACGCTGCGGATCGGTCCGTATCCGCTCAGCAGCTCGGTCAGCTGGCTGACGAAATAATCGTCATAGGCCTTTCCCGTACCATACCGCGAATCATGCCGGTCCCAGGGCGAAAGGTACACCCCGAACTGCAGTCCCGCCCGCGCGCACGCCTCCGATACCTCCCGTACCACGTCCCCCCTGCCCCCGCGGAAGGGGCTGGCGGCGACGGTATGATCCGTATACCGGCTGGGCCAGAGGCAGAAGCCATCGTGATGCTTGCAGGTCAGAATCAGCCCCTTCATCCCCGCCGCCTGAATGCTCCGCACCCATTGTCCGGCATCCAGCCCGGAGGGGTTGAAAACCGACGGATCCTCGGATCCGTCCCCCCATTCCCGGTCCGTAAAGGTATTCACCGTAAAATGCACAAACGCATAAAATGCCATCTGCTGCAGCGCGATCTGCCGGGGTGAGGGCACCACCTGAATCAGCTGTTCATCTCTCATCTCTTTTTATTCCTTCCCGATTTCCGGCCGGAGCGCGAACCGGAAATGATCCAATCCTTCATGGAGGCGCTGCCCTGAGCGTCCGCCCGCTCCGGGGGATTCCCATTGACGTGCAGCAGCCTCGTCATTATACTTGTTTCCGGAGTCATGATTTCCGGGCCTCTGAGGACCTTTCCGTCCGGAGCATATCACACAGTATACCGAAAAAAGCATGGCTCTTCCAGTCTGATGATGGTTTTCCGCTGCCTGTCGCCCCGGCTCCGGCTGGGCCAGAGCGGATCCTGTTACAGTGCATCGGACAGAGTGCGATTTTAGGGAGGAATTTAACTTGAAACTGCGGAGACTGGGAAAGACGAACCTGATGGTCAGCGAGGTCGGCTTTGGCGGAGAATGGCTGGAAAGGCATCCGGAGGAGCATTCCATTCAGCTGATCCGGCACGCGCATGAAAAGGGAATCAATATCATCGACTGCTGGATGCCGGATCCCAAGTCCAGGGATATCATCGGGAAGGCAATCGCGGACTGCAGGGAGGACTGGATCGTTCAGGGACATATCGGATCCACCTGGCAAAACGGTCAGTATGTCCGAACCCGGGATATGAAGGAAGTCGTTCCGGCCTTTGAGGACCTGCTTAAGCGCCTTGGCGGCGGATATATCGATCTGGGCATGATCCATTACGTCGACTCTCAGGACGACTGGGATACCTGTATGAGCACCGCCTATATCCAGTATGTCCGGGAGCTGCATGAGAAGGGCATCATCCGGCACATCGGGCTGAGCACCCACAACCCCCGCATCGCGAAAATCGCGGCGGAAACGGATTTTATCGAAATGATTCTCTTCAGCATCAACCCTGCCTTCGATATGAAGCCGGCCAGCGAAGACCTGATGACCATGTTCGGAGACTATGATGAACAGCTGAAGGGAATCGATCCGGAGCGGGAAGCCCTGTACCGCCTGTGCGAAACCCGGGATATCGGGATCACCGTGATGAAGGGCTTCTTCGGCGGCGCGCTGCTGGACGAAAAGCGTTCTCCCTTCGGGGTGGCCTTCACCCCGGCGCAGCTGATCCACTATGCCCTGACCCGTCCGGCCGTCTGCTCCATCCTCTGCGGATATGACACGGCGGAGCAGGTGGATCAGGCCGCGGCCTACGAATCCGCGACTCCGGAGGAAAGGGATTACGCTTCCGTGCTCGCCTCCGCGCCGCTTCATTCCTACGCCGGGCAATGCACCTACTGCGGCCACTGCCAGCCCTGTCCCATGGGGATCGACATTGCCATGGTGAACAAGTTTTATGACCTGGCAACGCAGCAGGAAAGCGTACCCGAAAGCATTCGTGCTCATTACGCCGGCCTGGGCACAACCGCTTCCGCCTGTATCGGCTGCCAGAGCTGTGAGGCACGCTGCCCGTTCGGCGTGAAGATTGCCAGGCGCATGGCTGACGCGAAGGAGCTGTTCGGTCTCTGAGCACGGGATTTTTGCCCTGTGTTCTCATGGACGGATGATGAAGGAAGAGGATTTGATCACACGGCAGCGAGCCATGGCCCGGTCAGCCCAAAGAGCCTTCAGGCGGAGCGATGCAATCATCGCTCCGCCTGTTTCATGTCCCTTCTCCGGCACTGAATCAGCATTGCGGATCCGGAAGGATCATTTTCCGAAAGCGTCCTGATGCTGGTTCGGGCTGGCCCGCTTCCCGATCTCCGGAAAACGGTGTTCCAGCGCGGCCCTGGATATTTCGATATCCTCCGCCGCTTCCTCCGGCGTTGTGCATCCCACGGTGACCAGGTCGCAGGGGCGAATCGTGTTCCAGCTGAAATTCAGGCCGACATAGGGCGTCGTCCGGCCCGCCGCCATCGGCTTAATCGTCATGACGGGCTTTTTCGCCTGATGGATGATGGACGCAACCGTTTCAATCTCCACCTGCATCATGAACCCCATGCAGTTATAGATCTGAATATAGGTTTCCACATCATATCCGTTTTCATCCGAATAGGTAATGAGCTCCGGCATATGGGCGGACAGGCCGGGAATCATTCCCTCCTGCCGGATCATGTCCGTGTAGTCCTCCAGCCGGACGATCTGATGCAGGTTCTTGTTCACCAGCTGCTCCGCGCTGGAATGATGCAGCAGACAGAATGTCGCTCCGCATTCCCGGCTGCGGTGAATGGTTGCCCGGGCCTCCCGGCGTCCCGCCTCGCTGTCATCCACGTTGATAATGGGCGTATCGATCAGAATCATGCGCTTTCCCGTTCGTTCCTGCGCCTCCCGGACCGCCTCCTGCATCACCCTTTCCTGCTGCAGCGGGCCCATGATCGTATCCACGCCCTCCTCCAGGAAAACCTCCAGCATCGGAAGGACCGCCTTCCCATCCGGAAAACGATGCTTGATCTGGTGATCCGCGGCCGGGCTGCGATGGCTCCAGCCCAGGATCCAGTTGGTTCCGATAATCATTCTCGAGAGGGAGACCCCTGCCACTTCTGTCCTCGGAAACGGATTGTTCATACTTCGCTCCTCCTGCCTTCTGCTTCTGTTCTGCACGTCCTGATTCTTCTCTTTTTCCACAGTTCTGTTCAATCCTGCCGGACGTTTTGTCCGGCCCTTCTGCCTTCTATCCTATCACATCGGCAGCCCGGCTTCAACTCTGTTTCCCCTTTTCTTCAGGGCCGTTGTTCCCGACTGATCCATGAAGCCCCACCGGCGCCCCGCCCCCGACAGCCGGGCGAAGCATCCTCTCCTTCCGGGATCCCCTCCTGACGAGGGCGGATCCGGATCCAAAAAAGCGAGGCTCTCCTTTCGGGGATGCCTCGCTTTTTCAGAGCGTGCGGTCAGTCGAACCGTCCCGGGAGATACCAGGCGGAGCGAATGATGGATCCGGTAGGATAGACGGTGACCACGGTGCCGTCCAGAACGAAATAATCATAATCCGTCTGCTGCACATGCGCATGGAACGGCGCATTCTCGCCGGACGGGCCCAGGAGGGACACGGCGACGCCGCCATCCGTCGTATGGCAGATGCCGTACTCCTCCGGATACGCGTCGATATACCGCTGCATGCGCTCGCCGTACACCGGGTTCATTCCGCAGTGGATCATCAGCAGATCGTCCAGGCA
>CAMNCR010000054.1 GCA_946534455.1 uncultured Clostridia bacterium
GACTTATCCGATATGGTCCTTGCCGCCCATGTACATCCGCAGCACTTCCGGAATCGCCACCGTGCCGTCCGCCCGGAGATTGTTCTCCAGGAAGGCGATCAGCATCCGCGGCGGCGCCACGCAGGTGTTGTTCAGCGTATGGGCAAAGTACTTCCGTCCGTCCTTGCCCTTCACGCGGATCTGCAGCCGCCGGGCCTGGGCATCGCCCAGGTTGGAGCAGGAGCCTACCTCGAAATACTTCTGCTGCCGGGGGCTCCAGGCTTCCACGTCCAGGCTCTTGACCTTCAGGTCCGCCAGGTCGCCGCTGCAGCATTCCAGCGTCCGCACCGGAATATCCAGCGTGCGGAAGAAATCCACCGTGTTCTGCCACAGCCGGTCAAACCACATGGGGCTCTCCTCCGGTTTGCAGACCACGATCATTTCCTGCTTTTCGAACTGATGGATGCGGTACACGCCCCGCTCCTCGATGCCGTGGGCGCCCACTTCCTTCCGGAAGCAGGGGCTGTAGCTGGTCAGCGTCTTGGGCAGCTCCTCCTCCTCCAGAATCGTGTCGATGAACTTGCCGATCATGCTGTGCTCCGAGGTGCCGATCAGATACAGATCCTCGCCCTCGATCTTGTACATCATGTTTTCCATCTCGGCAAAGCTCATCACGCCCGTCACCACGTCCCCATGGATCATGAACGGCGGCACCACGTAGGTGAAGCCCCGGTCGATCATGAAATCCCGGGCATAGCTCAGGATCGCGCTGTGCAGCCGCGCGATGTCTCCCATCAGATAATAGAAGCCGTTGCCGCTGGTCTTCCGGGCCGCGTCCAGGTCGATGCCGTGCAGCCGCTCCATGATGTCCACATGGTAGGGCACCTCGAACTCCGGCACCACGGGCTCGCCGAACCGCTCGATCTCGACGTTCTCGCTGTCGTCCTTCCCGATCGGCACGCTCTCGTCAATGATGTTGGGAATGACCAGCATGCGCTTGCGGATTTCCGCCTTGAGCTCCTCTTCCTTTTCCTCCAGCGCGGCCAGCTCCTCCGCCGCCGCGGCGACCTCCGCCTTCACGCGCTCGGCCTCGTCCTTCTCGCCCTTAGCCAGCAGGCCGCCGATCTGCTTGGACAGCGTCTTCCGCCGGTTCCGCAGGGCGTCTGCCTGCTGCTGCGCCTCGCGATAGTCCCTGTCGAAGGCGATCACCTCATCCACCATCGGCAGCTTCTGGTCCTGAAACTTTTTGCGGATGTTCTCCCGCACTTTCTCCGGATCGTTCCGGAGCAGATTGATATCCAGCATGATTCTCGTCCTCCCGTCCGCGCTTAACCTTTCTTCACCGTGATCACCACATGCCGATTGGGCTCGTCTCCCTCGGAGTGGGTCGTCACGCCTTCATGCTGCTGCAGCGCGTAGTGGATGATCCGCCGCTCGTAGGGATTCATGGGCTCCAGGCTCACCCGGCGGCCCGTCCGCGTCGCGCGGTTGGCCATCCGGTTGGCCAGGCGCACCAGGGTATCCTCCCGCTTCGCCCGGTAATTCTCGGTATCCAGCGTCACCCGGGTGTAGTTTTCCTGTCCCCGGTTCACCTTCAGGCTCGTCAGATACTGGATCGCATCCAGCGTCTCGCCCCGGCGGCCGATCAGGATGCCCAGCGTGTCGCCCGTCATGGTGCCATAGAGGTTGCCCTCCGCGTCCGTCCCCATCTCAATGGAAACCGGCACGCCCATCAGCGTCGTCAGCTCCGTCAGGAAGGCCTTCGCCTTTCCCGCCGGGGAATCCGCCTGCAGCTCGCTCTCGGGGATGATCGTCACCTCCGGCTTTTCCAGCGTGCGGATGGCGGACCTGGCCGCTTCGGGCTCTGCCGTCTCCGCGGGCTCTCCGTCCTGCGCCGCGGGCGCGGGGCTGACGGGCTCCGGCTTCCTTTCGGGCGCCTTCTTTTCCACAGGCTTCTTTTCCGTTTCCTTCTTCTCGGCCGGCTTCTTTTCGGCGGGCTTCTTCTCCTCCGGCTTCTTTTCCGCGGGCTTTTTCTCCTCCGGCTTCTTCTCGGCCGGCTTCTTCTCCGCCGCTGCGCTTCTGTTTTCCTTCTTCGGAGCGTCGTGCAGCAGGTCGCCCAGCGGATCCTCCTCCGCCGTCTTCAGCGTCAGGCGGACCTTCGCCAGCCGGGAGCCAAACAGGCCGAACAGACCCTTGCTGCCCTCCTCCACCACCTGTACATCCACGTCGCCGATCGCGGCGCCCAGCGCCTCCAGCCCTTTTTCGATCGCTTCTTCTACCGTTTTCGCGGAAGCTTCGTATTCTCTCATTTGACGGACCCCTCTCCGGCCAACGCGGCCTTCTGTTCTCTGCTGTCCAGAATCTTATTGATTGCAAAGGTCTGCGCCATGCTCACCAGGTTCCCCGCCACCCAGTACAGAGCGAACGCGGAGCTGTAGCCGAAGCAGATCACCAGGGAAAAGATCGGGAAGAAATAAGTCATGAATTTTCCGGTGGCGGCCGTCGAGCCGGCCCCCGTGTCCGCGGCGGGCTGCGCCTGGGAGGTTCCCATGACCTTCGTCATCACGATCTGGCTCACCGCGCTGAGAATCGGGAGAATCATCAGACCGTTAAACAGATTCGGCAGCGACAGCGTCGTAAACAGGAGATTGAAGGTCCATCCGTCCTTCACGGCAATCGCCTCCGCGTAGATCGGATTGCCGATGGCCATCGCCTGCTGAATGGCGCTCACCGTATTCATCAGATTGTTGCCGGAAAAGCTTTCCGCCGTCAGGTTCAGGCCCTCCAGCATGGCGGGCAGCTGCCCGTTGAAGCCGTTGAACCAGGTCACCCACTGGTCCCCGGCAATCTGCCGCATGGTTCCCAGATCCGGATAAGCGGGGCTGAACAGGCTGTCGGGCATCCACAGATTCTTGATCCACAGCCAGGGCTCCATCGTCGGCGCCTGCCCGTTGAGGATCTCCGTGATCTGCATCAGCATCTCCCGGTTCGCCGCCATGCGCATCGCACCGAAAACCGCAATCAGAATCGGCCAGGTCAGCAGCAGCGGAAGGCAGCTGCTCAGCGGATTGATGTGCTCCTTTTTATAGAGCTCCGCCATCTTCTGATTCAGCTTTTCCTTGTCATTGGCATACTTTTTCTGGAGCGCCTGCTGCTGCGGCGC
>CAMNCR010000055.1 GCA_946534455.1 uncultured Clostridia bacterium
TTTGCCGGAGCAAAGTTTTGTGCGGTCACTTTTCAAAGTAAATTCCGGTTTTGGTGTAGTAAATTCCGGAAACTGCTAACACCATAAAAATCCTGGCTGCAGCGCGAAAAAGGATGCGATGGAGGGCTTATGAGAAAACAGATACTGATCACCAACGATGACGGGATCGGCGCGGACGGCCTCCGCAAGCTGGCGGAAACCGCATGCAGGCTGGGCGATGTGACCGTGGTGGCGCCCGATGCCCAGCGCAGCGCCGCCTCCCATCACTGCATCTTCAGCAGGCCGCTGATCCTGCGGGAATACGACTTTGGCATGGCCGGCGTGAAGGCATACACCTTGGACGGAACGCCCGCCGACTGCGTGAGGGTCGGCATTTTTGCGGCGGCGGAGATCCGGCCCGACGTCGTCCTGTCCGGGATCAACCACGGCTTTAACATCTCCTCCGATATCCAGTATTCCGGAACCGTCGGCGCGGCCCTGGAAGCGGCTTTTCTGGGCGTTCACGGCATTGCGGTCTCCTATGGCAATTATCAGTTCAACGCCACCGACATTGTGGACCGGTACCTGCCGGGGCTGCTGGAGGAATATATGGAAAAACCGCTGCCGGCCAATCAGATCTGGAACATCAATATTCCGGACTGCCCCGCGGACGAATGCAGGGGCATTCTGCGGAATACCTTCATGAACACGGAGCATTTTTACGATGATCAGTACCTGAAGGAAAAAACGGACGAGAAAACATGGCGGATTACCAACATCGCCGAACGGATCTGGAAGGGCCCTGCGCATTCCGATCTGGACGCGGTGAGCCGGCAGTACATTTCAGTCGGAACGGTGACGAACCTGACCTGAGCGGAAGGCTTCGGGATCCGGACGGGTCCGATCCCGCGGGGCGGGGGAGGAAGAAAGCGGGAGGAACAGAATGAACAGAGACGAGATTGTCGCGGAGCTGCTCCGGCTGCGGGATGAGAAGTATGCCCGGATGCAGGTGAGGATCCTTCCCACGGTGAAGCCCGACAGGATCATCGGAGTCAGAACCCCGGAGCTTCGCGCCATGGCCAGAGGCCTGAGCCGGGAGCAGGAGACGGAGACCTTTCTGCGCGATCTTCCGCATCCGTATTTTGACGAGGATCAGCTCCATGCCTTTGTCATATCCCTGGAGAAGGATTTTGACAGGTGCCTGGCGAGGGTGGAGGCTTTTCTGCCCTTCATTGACAACTGGGCCACGTGTGACCAGCTTTCACCGAAGGCGTTCAGAAAGGAGCCGGAAAAGCTGCTGCCGTCCATTCAGACCTGGATCCGGTCGGAGAGGACCTATACGGTCCGGTTCGCCATCGGCATGCTGATGCAGCATTTTCTGGATGAACGCTTCGATCCGGCCTATCCGGAGCTGGTGGCGGGCGTCCGGTCGCAGGAATACTACGTCAACATGATGATCGCCTGGTATTTTGCGACGGCTCTGGCCAAGCAGTATGAGCGGGTGCTGCCTTATCTGGAGGAGAAGAGGCTGGCCCCCTGGGTGCATAACAAGACTATTCAGAAGAGCGTGGAAAGCAATCGAATCACGGAAAAGCAGAAGGCTTACCTGAAGACGCTCAGGGTGAAGCCGGCCGGAATGGAGGCGGATGGAGAATGAACATCATTGTCACCGGCTTTGAACCCTTCGGCGGAGAATCAACCAATGCGTCCTGGGAAGCCGTGAAGGAACTGGAGGGGGTTCAGACGATTCTTCTTCCGGTTTCCTTCCGGCGCGCGGCGGCCCTGATCCGGGAAATGACCTTCTCCCGCCAGGATGCCGTGATCTGCGTGGGGGAGGCCGGGGGACGGGACCGGATCTCGGTGGAGCGGGTGGCTGTGAACCTGATGGATGCCAGGATTCCGGATGAGGACGGATACCAGCCCGTGGATCTCAAAATCAGCGAAAACGGGCCGGCGGCCTATTTTTCCACGCTTCCGACCCGCGCAATGGCCGGAGCGATGGAAAACGCGGAGCTGTCCTACACCGCGGGGACCTATGTCTGCAACACGGTCTTCTATACCCTGATGGAGAAGGTCGGGGACACCCTCCCCGCGGGCTTTATTCACGTGCCGAAGACCATGGAGACCGCCCGGGTGACGGAAGCGCTGGCGGCGGCTGTGAGGATCCTGGCGGGCAGCGGGGGCAGGGAATGAAAAAAAGGCTTTCCCGCCGCCGGCAGGGGTGCAAAATTGTCCCGCGGGAGTAGACAAAATGAATCCTGTATGCTAAAGTGGAATGAAGAAAAAGCACAATCAAAAGGCGGAAGAAGAAAGCAGCATACCGATCGCAGAGGATCATTCTGCCCTTCTTCCGGACAGAGGAACTGAAAAATGACACAATGGCAGATTTACGGGTTGGTGTACGGCGGAGCTGCGCTGATGGTATGGAACATCATCTGCTTTCTTCGCTATGTTCGGTTCCTGAAAAACCAGAAAAGCTGGCGCCGCCGCGGCGGGCTTTTGTATGTGCCGGTGATTCTGCTGATGCTGTTTCTGACGGGATATCTGCTGGTCGGCATCATCGGGAAGCCGGATGTGATCGTGGCGAGCATTCTGTTCGGAGGCAGCATTTTCGTCTTTATCATGTATCAGATGCTGAACAGGATCACCCAGCAGATCATGGAAGGGGAAAGGCTGGAAGCGGAGCTCTCCGCCAAAGAGGAGAGCAGCCGGATGAAGACCCGCTTCCTGGCGACCATGAGCCATGAGATGAAAACGCCGCTGAACGTGATTCTCGGCCTGGATACCCTGGCTCTGAAAAATCCGGAGCTGCAGCCGGAAACCCGGGAGCAGCTTGGGAAAATCGATCTGAGCGCGCGGCATCTGCTGAGCATGATCCAGAACATGCTGGAGATGAACGAGCTGGAAAACGGCCACGCGAAGCTCAAAAACGAGGAGTTTTCCCTGCGGGAAGCGCTGGACCAGGTCAACGCGATTACGACCACCCTGTGCGCGGCCAAGGGGCTGCACTACGAGATCCTGCTTCCGAAGGCAAAGGATTATATGCTTTACGGGGATGTGACCCAGCTGAAGCAGGCGCTGCTGAGCATCCTGAGCAACGCGGTGAAATATACCGAATCCCCCGGCACGGTTCGCTTTTCGGTGGAGGTCTATCCCCGCAACGACAAGCGGAGGAATTGCCTGTTCACCATTTCGGACACGGGAATCGGAATCGATCCGGAATTCCTGCCCCGGGTTTTTGACAGCTTCACCCAGGAGGAAAGCGGGTCCACCACGCGCTACGGGGGCAGCGGCCTGAGCCTTGCGGTCACGAAGAAAATGGTGGAGCTGATGGACGGGATGATCCGCGTCCAGAGCCAGAAAAACGTGGGCACCGTGTTTACGCTGAGCATTCCCATGCAGTGCCTTCGTGAAACCAGCCTGACCCAGCCGGAGGAAGCGGCGCCGATCTCCCTGGAGGGAAAGCGCGTTCTGATCGTGGAGGACCTTCCGGAAAACGCGGAAATTGTGGCGGATCTGCTGGAGCTGGAAGGGGTTGAGACGGAGCTGGCCGAGAACGGGAAGGTCGCGGTGGACATGATGGAGCGCTCTGAGGAGGGCTACTACGATGCCATCCTGATGGACCTGCGGATGCCGGTGATGGACGGGCTGGAGGCAACCCGGCGAATCCGCGCCCTGAACCGGGAGGATGCCCGGACGGTGCCGATTATCGCGCTGACCGCTAACGCCTTTGACAACGATGTGAAGGCGTCCCTCAGCGCCGGAATGAACGCGCATCTGGCCAAGCCCACGGACGCTGAGCTGCTTTACGACACGCTGAAGGAATACATTCGCCCCAGAGCGGAAAGGACCCCTACGGAAGAGGCTGAGCATGCATGATCAAAGCGGGACGGATTGAACGCACCAAAACGGTTCTGGTGGTGGACGACCAGGAAATCAACCGGGACTTCCTGGAGGCCATCCTGGAGGAACAGTATGCGATTCTGTTTGCGGAGAACGGACAGGAAGCGCTGGAAGTCATGACCGCCCACAGGGAAGAGCTGTCCGTGATCATGCTGGATCTGATGATGCCCGTCATGAACGGCTTTGAGGTGCTGCAGCGGGTCCGGGAGGACGAGGAGCTGCAGAAAATCCCCATTATCGTGCTGACCGCGGAGCGGGAGGCGGAGCTGCGGGCGCTGCAGGCCGGCGCGGCGGACTTCATTACGAAGCCGTTTGACGAAATCGAAGTCATTCTGGCGCGGGTAGGCCGGATCATTGAAATGAGCGAGGGGCGGAAGCTGATCTCCGCCGCGGAACGGGATCCGCTCTCGGGCCTGTACAGCCGGAACTTCTATCTTGAATATGTCAGCCGCCTGTTCCGGTATCACCCGGAGCTGCATCTGGATGCGGTGGTTCTGAACATCGAGCAGTTTCATTCCGTCAACGCGCTGCACGGCCGGGAGTTCGGAGATGAGGTGCTGCGGGTCATCGGCTCCGAGGTCCGCGCCTTTCTGGCGGAAACGGAGGGCATTGCGGGCCGCATGGACGGCGACCGGTTTGGAATCTTCTGCAGGAAGCAGGCGGATTATGCCCAGGTGCTGAAGCGGTTTCAGCAGAAGCTGAACGAGCGTTTCCCGGATGTCAACATTCATCTGCGGATGGGCGTGTGCCCCTGGGGAGAAAACGCCGACCCGGTGACGATGACGGATCGGGCCAGATCCGCCAACAGCATGGTGCGAAGAAACTACAAGAATCCCCTGAAAATCTTCGACGCGGAGATGCAGCGCCGGGAGCTGCTGCATCAGCGCCTGCTCAACGACCTGAACCGGGCACTGGAGGAGAAGCAGATCACGGTTTTCTATCAGCCGAAATACGACATCCAGAGCACGCCGCCCCGGCTGTCCAGCGCGGAGGCGCTGGTTCGCTGGCAGCATCCGGAGCTGGGCATGATCTCGCCCGGCGTCTTCGTGCCGCTGTTTGAGGGAAACGGGCTGATCGGGCTGATCGACAATTACGTATGGGCCGAGGCCGCGCGGCAGGTGGCCAGATGGCGCGAACAGTTCGGCTTCGCCCTGCCGGTTTCCGTCAACCTGTCCCGCAGCGACATGCTGGACCTGCATCTGGAGGAGCGGCTGGTGCGGCTGATCGAGGAGAACGGGCTGGAATACGGGGATATCAAGCTGGAAGTGACAGAGTCCGCCTATACCGATAACGCGCAGATGGTGCTGGATGTCATCCGCCGGCTGCGGGACATCGGGTTCGAGATTGAAATGGACGACTTCGGCTCCGGATACTCCTCCCTGAACATGCTTTCCGAGATGCCGATCGACGTGCTGAAGCTGGACATGAAATTCATCAGCAATATCGCGGTCAGCGAGACGGCCCGGCGCCTGGTGCTGCTGATGCTGGATATCGCCAGGTATCTGCGGGTCAGGGTGGTTGCGGAGGGCGTTGAAAACGGGGAGCAGCTGCAGATCCTGCGGGACAGCGGATGCGAACTGGTTCAGGGCTACTATTTTTCCAGACCGGTTCCCCCGCAGGCATTTGAAGAGCTGATCAGGAAGGAACTTCAAACGGAAAGGACAGAGGGAAAATGACGCTTCAGGAGCTGTACAGCAATATCGGAGAAAGCTATGAGCAGGCGCTTCGCGTGCTGCGCGTGGAAAAGCTGGTGGACAAGCATATCCGAAAGGTGATTACGAACGGGCTCATGGAAACCCTTCTGGATGCCGGACAGTCCATGGACGCGGTACGCCTGTTTGAGGCAGCGCACGCGGTCAAGGGAAACTGCGGAAATCTCGGGCTGACCGCGCTGGCCGCAGCGGCTTCGAAGATCTCGGAGGAATTCCGTCCGGGCACCGCGCGGAGCATGACGGACGGGGAAGTGAAGGCCGAGCTGGCGG
>CAMNCR010000056.1 GCA_946534455.1 uncultured Clostridia bacterium
TCTGCGTCCCTGGCGGGCCCGGTCGGAGCATCCTGGGACTCCGTCTTCTCCGGTTCCTCTTCATCCGGGCTCGGCTCCTCTGTCTCCTCTGCCGGATAACGCGCATCATATTCAGCGCGGGACATCATGCGCAGGGAGAAGGCTCCGGAAAGCCCGTCCCGCATGCTGACGGTCACCTCATAATTGGCTCCGCCCTGCAGCTGAATGGGAGCATGCAGCAGGCGATCCATCCCGGAAACGAGGGACTGAACGGCGCCGGTTTTCTCATTTTTGAGCTGGACAGCCAGACCGATTCCCTCTTCCACAACCAGCCAGTAATTATCCGAGCTGTTGACATACAGCAGCGCCCGGCTCTCTTCATTCGCGCCGATGCTGCCATTCCAGAGCTGATTAATGCCCAGGTGCCTGACCTGAACCGGCTGCTCCGTCGCCGCTTCCGCGGCAGGCGCAGGCTTCTCCGGATCAGCGGGCGTATTCGGTTCCTCTTTCGCAGGGACGTCGTTTCCAGGCTGGGCTTCCTCCTGTGCACCGGTCTCCGCTGCATCCGACTGAGCTGAAGGCTGCTCCTCCGCCCCGGTTCCGTTCTCTCCGTTCTGAGCGTCGGTTCCTTCCGCGTTTTCAGGCACCACAGCCTCCCCGGATTCAGAGGAAACGCCGGCCTCCTCAGGAAGCCCGGCTCCGTCCTCAGACCCGGTTTCGCTCTCCGGAACGGTTCCATTGCTTTCGCCGCTCTCCTCCGGGATCGGAAGCTCCGCTCCGACCGTCTCCGGATGCAGCGGTTCAGCCGGGGCTTCAGTCCCCGACTCCGCAGGGCTCTGGGCTTCCTCCTGCTGCGCAGCGGGCATATTCTCCCCTGCGGCTTCCGGGGCATCCGCCACCGCTTCCGAAGCAGCTGCATTGACCTCGCCAGTCTGAGCTTCAACACCGGCTTCTTCCTGCTGAACGGGAGAAACCGCAGCGGAATCCTCCGCCAGCGCAACCCCGCCCAGGAGGCCGACGACCATCATGGTGCTCAGGAGCAGCGCCATCAGTCTGTATCTGATTTCTTTCATTCCAGTAATCCTTTCCAGCTTCTTATCCCTATATCTTCGACTGCACTGATTTCTAATTCCGGTGGGACTGCACAACTGGGAGCAGGATAATACCTGCTACCACCCCACCATGCGCTATCATATCATATGTTGTCCAGCTGCGTCAATACATTTATCAATACGCAGTATATTTTGTGCGTTTTTCAAGAAAACAGGCTGCTTCACCGTGCCGTGAAGCAGCCTCTCTGTCACAGAAGATCCATCATTGCCTGCAGGTTATCCGCGCTCAGCGGTCGCCTGCCCTCCTGCTGCTCATGAATGAGCCGCACGATTCGATCGTTGATCGGCGTCAGCACGCCCTCTCTTTTCCCCCATTCACAGACGATGCCGTTGATGGCATCCACCTCGCAGGGCTTGCCCTTTTTCAGGTCCTGCAGCATGGAGGGCTCAATCAGGCGGTGTTTTTTCATGGCCAGGGGCAGAATGGCTTCGCCGAAGGCCCGTTTAACCGGAGTCCTGTAGTGAAACAATGCGGTGATATTTTTCCCCTGCACCGGCGCAAATCGAACGCCCGCCGCCTGCCCCACGGCAATGACCTCATTCATGCAGCGGACTGCCAGCTTTCTGGCGATTTTTCCTTCTGAAACATCGCCGAAGCGGCCACCGATCACCGTTCCCAGACCTGAAAAGGTCGCATTGATGAGCAGCTTGCTCCACCTTGCTCCCATCAGGTTTTCCTCCACGACAACGGGGCACATGCTTTCCAGCTGAGACCGCACCGCGTCGAACATGTCCTGCGGCACGCCATCCATGCGGCCCATATGGAAGCTGAGGCTGTCCGGGTCGCTGGTCAGGATGCTGCAGCCGGGCGCGTTCATCGTGGCGCCCCATTCCACCACGCAGCCCAGCGTTCTCTCTGGCCCGATGATGTCCGCGATCCCCGGCTCCGGAATGCCGTTCTGCAGGGAGACGATCACCCCCCGATCGCTCAGAAACGGCTGAAGAGAGGAAACCACCCTGCGATTCTCCAGCTGCTTGGTCATCA
Organism: uncultured Clostridia bacterium; assembly: GCA_946534455.1. Taxonomy (GTDB): domain Bacteria; phylum Bacillota; class Clostridia; order Christensenellales; family Aristaeellaceae; genus Aristaeella. Next base: position 2,077 of record CAMNCR010000056.1, read on the forward strand.
GAAAAATGATATCGTAGGTCCCCGTCATCTCCTCCGGAAGCAGCGCGTTGACAGGGACCCTCTTTTCCACCGTTCCGGTGATGGTTGCCCCCCGATTGCGCAGGGCCTCCACATGAGCCCGGTTGCGGTTGATCAGATCGACGGGAATACCGGCCTCGGACATCCACGCTCCCAGGACGGTCCCCAGAGAGCCGGCGCCATAAATCGCAGATCGCATCAGTAGTTCAGTAGCCTCCTTCATCAAATCCGTAAATCCACCCATTTCCCCTGTTTAAATCGGAGAGACATGAGCGTGAAGCGGGAAAGCTGGTCTGCCAGGACCCCCAGCCAGACGCCGGAGAGACCCAGATGGAACACCTCCACCAGGACGACGGTGACCGCCGTGCGGATGATGGCAATGCTGATGATGGCTCCCAGCAGCGTATAGCGCACATCCCCGGCCGCCCGGAGGCAGCCGGTAAAGATGATCTGGGAAATCTGCAGCAGCACGATGACCATCGTGTAGCGCGAAATCAGCACGCCCATCTCAATGATGTGTGCCTCCCGGAAATACAGTCCATAGAACCATTCCCCGCCAAAGAAGAGCAGCGCGGCCAGCAGCAGGGAAATCACAAACCCGATGCGCTGGCAGATGCTGCCGTACCGCCGGGCCATCTCCTTCTGCCCTGCCCCCAGGGCTTCTCCGGTCAGCGCGACGGCAGCCACCTGCATGCCGTCCGCAAAGGAAAAGCCCAGGCCCAGAATGTTCATGCCGATGTTATGAGCGGCAAATTCCTCCGTGCCCAGCCTGGCCGCCACAACCGCCGTGGCCAGAAATCCGATTCGGGCCGCGATGTTCTCCAGGGAGGTGTTGTAGGCCAGCCTCCAGATCGCCCTGGCGCTTTCCCGGGTAAAGCGGATTCCCTTTTCCCGGATCAGGGGAATGCGGACATAGCTCGACTTGCGGAAAAGGGACAGCAGCGCCAGAACCGCAGACACGACCGTGCCCAGCACCGTGGCAATCGCGGCGCCCCGGATGCCCAGGGCCGGAAAGCCCAGATGTCCCTCAATCAGCAGATAATTGAAGAAGATATTCACCAGGCTGCTGGTCAGGTTTGTGGTCATGGACAGGCGGGTATTGCCGCTCCCCCGCTGCGCCGCGTTGATGACCATGGTCACCAGGTTGAAGAACATGCCGCCCATGATGATCTGGAAGTACAGCACCGCACCGTCATGGGTATCCGCGTTGCTCCCAGCCAGGCGCATCATCCAGGGCGCCAGCGCCACAAACAGGACCGAAACCGCCACGCAGAGAATCAGCGTCAGCACGGAGGCGGTCACCAGAATTTCGTTGGCATTTTCCTGCCGCTGCTCGCCCTTTCGCCGGGCCACCAGCGCGGATACCGCCACGTTGATGCCGAAGAACAGCGTCAGGCCGATGAACTTGGGCTGATTGGTCAGGCCGACCGCCGCCACGGCGGAGCTCCCCAGCGCGGAAACCATCATCGTATCGATCATGCCCGCCAGCGCGACAAAAAAGCTTTCCATCATAGCCGGCCAGGCGACGGAGATCGCCTTGCGGGTCATGCCCCGGGTATTCAGGGAAGCCGTTGCTTCCATCATTCTATCCTCCCGTTCGAATCGTCCTGCCTCGGCAAAAGGACCTGATAGGCGTTGTGCTCCGGAATCACGACCGGATCATGCGCGCGCAGGTAGTCCAGGATCAGCTCGCTGATTTCCGTCTGGATTTCCCGCAGGCGGGGGCAGCCCTCATACATGTCGAAATCCCCGGAGCCTGTGGCCCGGTAATCGCACATGCACAGGGAGAAACGCTCCTCCGGCTGCACGGGTCTTCCCTGAAATTCAAGCCGGGTCACCCGTTTTCCCAGAGGACGGTTGAGATCGAAGGTATATGCAATGCCCATAAAAAAGTCATAATTATAATGCGCTTCCTTGGGCTCCAGGAAGCCGGATCCGATGGCGACCTCTCCGCCCGCCCGGACGTCAAAATAGGTCGCGCACTGCTCCAGCGCCTGCCGGAGGATCTCTCCGGTCACCTCCAGCACCACCAGGGTGTTTGAGTAAACATAGCTGGCCACCACATCCCGGACGGTGACGGAGGCATCAAAGCCGCGAACGCTGTTGGCCAGGGCCGCGCAGCTGATCTGCGCGCCGCTGGCGGCAAGCTGAACCTGATTGAAGAACGAGGCGATCGGCGTCCCCCGGAGCGCCATCTTCAGATGGTCTTCCGGCCAGACGGGACGGCTCAGATGGCCCACCGGCGCGTCCAGCCAGCGGTTGACCTCGGCGAAAAGCGTTTTCTCCGCCGGAGTCAGCTCCGCGTGATCCGGCACCGGACAGAGGCAGGAGGAAAAACGCCCCTCCTCATCCAGGGTCACCCGGATATAGGCCTCCCCATTGGCAGGCGTCTGCACCAGATGCACCCCGTTCCAGCATCCCTCCGCCAGCGCGATATGCTGGTGACCGGTGAGCAGCAGGTCCAGCGGCAGCTCCTCGCACAGCCGGCAGGCGATGTTCTCATCGGTGGTAGAGAGGAGACGGCCGGTGGAAAGATCGCGCTCGATGCCTCCGTGATAGATGCCGACGATCACGTCCGCCTCCAGGGAGGCGATGGCGCGCCGTGCCGCCTCCAGCGGGCTTTCCAGCGTCAGATCCGTCAGGTTTTCCGGCTTTTCCCACCGGTTGACCCAGTCGGTCACGATGCCGACCAGCCCGACACGGAGCCCGTTCCCCAGGGTGTGCACCGTCGCAGGCAGCAGCGGAAGGCGGCCCTTCGCGTCCTGCACATTGGCGCAGAGGCACTGCGCATTCAGCTCCCGCAGATAATCGGCGAGGACATCCGGCCCGAAATTGAAATCATGGTTGCCCAGGGTCACATAGTCATAGCCCCGGTCATTGAGGGCCTTCGCCACCGGGGACGGTTTGCCCGTGGCGCGGCAGAAATAGGTCAGGGGCGAGCCCTGAATGGTATCTCCGCCGTCAATAATCAGCGTATTTTCATCCTTTGGAAAGCGCATGGCGAGGAGCCCCATGGGATGGGGCTCCTGATCGCGGAAATGCGTCGGATACAGGTATCCGTGTGTATCGGAGGTGAAATAGATCGTCAGCTTGTCTGCCATGTTTATCCTCTCGCCAGCCTGGTGCGAACCCGGGTTGAAAACAGCTCAATGAAGATCATCAGAATGATCATCCCGCTCAGATAGGCGCCCACCATGCTCCAGCGGCTGGAATTCATGCACTGGATCAGCGCCGCGCCGATGCCGCCCGCTCCCACGATACCCAGGGTCGTCGCATCCTTGACGTTGATGTCAAAGCGGTAGATGACCGTGGAGATAAAATTCGGAATAATCTGCGGCAGCATGCCGTAGCGGATCTTCTGAAATCCGTTGCAGCCGGCGGCGTCCAGGCTCTCCAGAATGCGGGTGTCGATATCCTCGATGGCCGTGATGTACATCTTGCAGATCATGCCGATGGAGCATACGGACTCCGTGACCACGCCGCAGAACGCGTTGGGGCCGGTGACGCGAATCCACACCAGCGCCCAGACCAGGCTCGGAATCGTCCGGATGCCCAGGATGACCGCCCGGAAGACCAGCGCCACGGGCTTGGGCACAATCTTATCGCAGGCCAGGAAGCTGAAGGGAATGGCCAGGATGCCGCCGATCAGCGTGCCGAGCACGGCGATGGCCACCGTCTGAAGCAGCTGATAGGGCACGCCCTCGGGCGTCAGATTGAACAGCAGGGACGTGTCCGGATGAAGCAGGCCGTAGCCAATGCCCTGGGCGATGCTGATGCCCTTGTTGGCCAGACCGTTATAGGTAATGGAGGTGCCGCTCCAGCCCAGCAGGGCCGCAACGATCAGAATCACCAGCGTATAGACCCACCAGAGCCGGGGACGGGACGCGTAGGCTTCCTCAATGGACAGCGGGCCATCCTGGCGGAGCAAGGATTTCGTTTTCGCCATATTCTTCTCCCCTCCTCAGCTCAGCTTCTTGCGCAGATACTGACTCGTGTTCTCGATGATCAGCACCACCACGAACAGCGCCAGCAGCACCGCGCCCAGGCTTTCATAGTCCCGCCAGCCGATGAACTCATTGATCAGGATGCCCAGACCGCCGGCGCCCACATAGCCCAGAATCGCGGCCGCGCGGATATTCATTTCCAGGCTGTAGAGACAGTAGCTCAGATAGGTCGGCAGAATCTGCGGCATGGCAGAGGTCCGGAAGGCCTGGAATTTATTGGCTCCAAAGCTTTCCGCCGCCTCAAAGGCGCCCATCTCGATCGTTTCAATGGATTCATACATCATCTTGGCAATGATGCCGAAGGTGAAGATGATGATGGCTACCGTGCCCGCAAAGGTTCCCAGGCCGAAGATCAGGGCCGCAAACTTGGCGATGATCAGCGTCGGCAGCGTCCGGATGACCATCAGCAAAATGCGCAGGAACCAGACGACATATTTGTTTTTATTGATATTCGTGGAGGAAAGCACCGCGATGGGAAGCGCCAGCGTCGCGCCGATGACGGAGCCCATGATGGACATCTTGATCGTATCGAACAGCGCGTTGAAAAGCTTGGCGGTGTTCGCGGGGTCTCCGCCGAAATAGCTCCAGTTGGGCTGGAAAATCCGGCCCAGAATATAGCCCAGCTGGTACCCCCGGCTGATGATAATCCCGAAATCAAATTCCGTCACCTTCGCCGAGATCAGCACGATGGCGATCACGATCGCGGCGATAAAGGGCGTGCGGGAAACCGGCTTCTGGACGGTGTGCCCGTTGGGCAGCGTAACCGTACGCGGCTTGAAGACCCGGTCGAACAGAGGCACCCGGTAGGCCTTCTCCGATGTTTTTTTCTTCATGGCCGGCACCTCAATGCTCCGCGGTGGGAATCGCCGCGCCGTTATAGATGTCGTCCAGGATTTCCTGCGTCACGCTGGCCGTCGGTCCGTCATAGACGATTTCCCCTGCCCGGATGCCGATCACCCTGGAGCAGTAGTTCAGCGCCAGATCCACGTGGTGAATATTGATCAGCACGGTAATGTTCAT
>CAMNCR010000057.1 GCA_946534455.1 uncultured Clostridia bacterium
GGGCTCTGACAGAAAGAGGCCGCGGACACGATCTGAGGATCATGCCCGCGGCCTTTTTTGCTGATTCAGGGGAAAGAACACCGGACGCGGTCCGGCGCATGCGGTCAGGGATGGACGAAGGTGCCGATGTCGCTGCCCTCCAGGACGCGGATCAGGTTCTCCGGATCATCCAGCCCGAAAAGGCGAACCATGGGCACGCGGTTTTCCGCGCAGAGGGCGAAGGCGGAGGCGTCCATCACCTTCAGGCCCCGGGAGAGGGCTTCCGTATAGGTGATATCCCGGATCAGGGTGGCGGTGGGATCCTTCATGGGATCGGCGGTGTAGACGCCGTCCACGTTCTTGGCCATCAGAATGGCATCCACTTCCATCTCGATGGCCCGCAGCGCGACGCCGGAATCGGTGGAGAAGAAGGGGTTGCCGGTGCCGCAGGCGAAGAGCACGATGCGGCCTTCCTTCAGGTGACGGCGGGCCGCCATGGTATTGACCGGCTCGGCAAAGCGGTGCATGTCCACAGCGCTCTGGACCACCGCGTCCAGCCCGGCCTGGCGCAGGGCGTCCGCCACGCACAGGCAGTTGATCATCGTTCCCAGCATGCCCATCTGATCCGCGGTGACGGCATCCATATGGGCGGCGGGGCCCTGACGCCCGCGCCAGATATTGCCGGCGCCGATCACGATGCCGATTTCCACGCCCATGTCATGCATCCGGCGGATGATCTCCGCAATCTGGCGCACCTTCTCAAAATCGAACAGATCCTGCTCCGCCTTCAGCGCTTCCCCGCTGAGCTTCAAGAGTACCCGATGATAGACAGCCATAGCTTGCCCTCCTGCTCCCTGTTTTCTGGGGAAAAGTATAGCATGGGCCGGGAACGGGGGCAAGGGGTTTTCAAATCCGATTGTTTTGGCGGGAAAGCTATTGACAATTTTTTTGTAACAGATATAAAATGACTTGTTGTGCCTCAGGGCACCGGATCAATCGCAGGGAGGAAACGCATGCTGCCCGCTTACGATACGCAGGAATACCGGACGATGCTGCACGACGAGGTGGAGAAGAGGAGAACCTTCGCCATCATTTCACATCCCGACGCCGGAAAGACGACCCTGACGGAGAAGCTTCTGCTCTATGGCGGAGCCATCCGGAGCGCGGGAAGCGTCAAGGCGCGGAAAACGGATAAGCACGCCACCTCCGACTGGATGGAGATTGAAAAGCAGCGCGGTATTTCCGTGACCAGCTCCGCCATGCAGTTCATCTATGACGGGTATCGGATCAATATCCTGGATACCCCCGGCCATCAGGACTTTTCCGAGGATACCTACCGGGTGCTGGTGGCGGCGGATGCCGCGGTGATGCTGCTGGACGCCGCCAAGGGCGTCGAAGCCCAGACGATCAAGCTGTTCAAGGTCTGCCGGATGCGGAATATCCCGATCTTCACCTTTGTGAACAAGATGGACCGGGCGGCAAAGGATCCCTTCGCGCTGATGGAGGAGCTGGAGCAGGTGCTGGGCATCCGGTCCTGCCCGATCAACTGGCCGATCGGCGTGGACGGGGATTTCCAGGGGGTCTACCATCGGGATACGAAGATGGTGGAGCTGTACACCGGCGGGGATCACGGAAAGACCATGGTGGAAAAAACCGATCTGGCACTGGAGGATCCCGCGCTGGAGCGGGTGCTGGAAAAGCACTACCGGGACCGGCTGAGCGAGGAAATCGAGCTGCTGGACGAGGCGGGAGATCCCTTTGACCTGGAGAAGGTGCGCCGGGGAGAGCTGACGCCGATGTTCTTCGGATCGGCGGTGACGAACTTCGGCGTGGAGCCCTTCCTGGACCGGTTCCTGTCCTTCACGCCGCCGCCGCTGCCGCGGGAAAGCGATCAGGGCCTGATCGAGCCGGAGGCCCCCTTCTTCTCCGGGTTTATTTTCAAGATTCAGGCCAACATGAATCCGGCGCACCGGGACCGACTGGCCTTCATGCGCATCGTCTCCGGCTCCTTTGAAAAGGGCATGGAGGTCTGGCATTCCGGCACGGGCAAGGCGGTGGCGCTCAAGCAGCCCCAGCAGTTCATGGCGGACGAGCGCGAAGCCGTGGAGGAGGCCTGGGCGGGGGACATCATCGGCCTGTTTGACCCGGGGATCTACCGGCTGGGCGATACGCTGAGCACGGGGCCGAAGCTCCATTACGCCAATATTCCTGTTTTCGCGCCGGAGTTTTTCAACCGGGTCCGGCCGCTGGACAGCATGAAGCGCAAGCAGTTCCAGAAGGGCATCAGCCAGCTTGCGGAGGAGGGCGCGATTCAGACCTTCGTCCGGACGGAAACGGGCCGGGAGGAGTTCATGGTCGGCGTGGTCGGCGTGCTGCAGTTTGAGGTGCTGGAGCACCGCCTGCGGACGGAATACCAGACGGAAATCGTCATGGAGGGCATGCCGTTCCGGCATGTGAGATGGGTGACTAAGACGCCCAAACCGGTGGAGGATCTGAAGCTGACCTCGACCTCGGGACGGGCAAAGGACAGCCACGGACGGGACGTGCTGCTGTTCGAAAACGATTGGAGCATCCGCCTGGCCTGCGAGAACAACGCGGGGCTGGAGCTGGCGGAAACGGCTGACAGGGGAGGAAACGTCTGAACATGATTCGGGAGGACATTCGGAATATCGCAATTATCGCGCACGTGGATCACGGCAAAACGACGCTGGTGGATCAGATGCTCAAGCAGGGCGGCGTCTACCGGGAAAACCAGCAGACGGTGGATCGGGTCATGGATTCCAATGATCTGGAGCGTGAGCGCGGCATCACCATTCTGAGCAAAAACACGGCGGTGCACTATCAGGGCCATAAGATCAATATCGTGGACACCCCCGGCCATGCCGACTTCGGCGGCGAGGTGGAGCGGGTGCTGAAGATGGTGGACGGCGTGCTTCTGCTGGTGGACAGCTTTGAGGGCCC
>CAMNCR010000058.1 GCA_946534455.1 uncultured Clostridia bacterium
TCGTCCATCAACGGCCTGATGGGGATTCCCTTCCAGAGCGCCTATACGGCGAGCAAGCATGCCATCGAAGGATATGCGGAGTGCCTTCAGATGGAAACGGAGCCCTATGGCATCCAGGTCACCCTCATAGAACCCGGGGATCACCGAAGCGGAAGCGACGCGTATCGTCCGCATGCCTCGGGAATGAACGAGCGGTCTCCGTATGCGGCGGCGTACGACGCTGCGGTGAATGTGATCCACCATGATGAAACGCACGGCTCGGATCCGGATGTGCTGGGAAGGAAAGTGGTCAGACTGCTGGAAAGCCGCAGGGCGCCCTTCCGGAGGCGAATCGCCAGCCCGGATCAGCATCTGGCCGTGATCCTGCATACGGTGCTGCCGGCCCGATGGAATGCCTGGATTCTGCGCCGGTACTATGGACGAAGGGAAGTGGGAAAACAATGAAGCGCCGGTTTATCGCTCTGCTGATGCTCGTGATGATGCTCCTGACCGGGGGAGCCGGTGCGGAGTCGGATTCCACCGGGTCCCCGCCTGAAGCGGACGCGGGCCAGCAGAATCATGTCCAGATTGAAACGGGAGAAAACGAGTGGCTCTATCGGGGAAACGGACTGACCGTCCATATCCGCCGATTCCAGGAAACGGTGGGGAAAGCGAAGAAGAAAAGGACGCTGGAATACTGCATCGCGGACATTCATGCCTCCGCCGAGAGACCTCTGGGGGTCATTCAGAGCGAGGAACAAGGCCGGCAGGTTGCGGGATACAGGCTGGTAAGCCCGAAAAAGCTGATTGAGAAGACGCCTTCCGTTTTTGCCATGTCCGATGATCTCTACGGCATTCGGCTGCAGAAGTACAAGTATGACGGGGTTGTCATCCGGAACGGAGAAATCCTGGCTCAAAAAACGAGAGACAGTGGGAAAAGACGTCCGTGGCCGAACCTGGACACGCTGGCCGTATACGCGGACGGCAGCATGAAGGCCTATGTCTGCGATGCCTTTACGGCGGAGGAATATCTGGCGCAGGGAGCGGTGCACGTGTTTTCCTTCGGCCCTATCCTGATCAGCGAGGGAAAGATCAACGAGGCCGTTCTGGATCCGAAGTACTATCCGTACAATGAGCCGAGGGCCGCGATCGGCATGGTGGAGCCCTATCACTATATCGCCATCGTGGTGCGGGGAAGGCCGGAAAAGCAGTATGCCGGGGTACACCTGGACTGGCTGGCGAAGAAAATGCAGGAGTACGGATGTGTCGAGGCGCTGAACCTGGATGGCGGCCTGACGGCGACGATGGCCTTCATGGGTGAGATCATCATCTGCGGGGGAAGCAAGCTTCGCTCCCAGGGGAGCATGATCAGCTTCGGAACCTACTGAGCGGAATAAAAAACTGCCGGATACAGCTTGACCGCGGGAAAAGAGACGGGTAAAATGAACGCGTTGTGTCAGACGGGAGGAGAGGATCGGAAATGGCGACAGGGTTTGATCATGAGCGTTATACCCGGATGCAGTCGGAAAGAATCATAGAGCGGATTCAGGAATTCGGCGGCAAGCTTTATCTGGAGCTGGGCGGCAAGCTTTTCGACGATTTTCACGCCAGCCGTGTCTTGCCGGGCTTTCAGCCGGACAGTAAGGTTCAGATGCTGCTGAAGCTGAAGGAACAGGAAGAGATCCTGGTGGTGGTGAACGCGGACGACATTGAGAAGAGCAAGGTCCGCGGCGATCTTGGCATCACCTATGACGCGGATGCTCTGCGGCTGATTGACGCTTTCCGCGGGATCGGGCTGTACGTTGGATCGGTCGTGCTGACGCGCTTTGCCGGACAGCAGGCGGCCATTAATTTTGAACAGCGGCTGAACGCGCAGGGCGTCAGGACCTATCGCCATTATCCCATTGAAGGTTACCCGACGGACGTGGAACACATCGTCAGCGATGAAGGCTTCGGACGCAACGAATATGTCGAAACGTCGCGCCCCCTGGTGCTTGTGACCGCTCCGGGCCCCGGAAGCGGAAAAATGGCCACCTGCCTGAGCCAGCTGTATCAGGAAAACCGGCGGGGCATTAAAGCGGGCTATGCCAAGTTTGAGACCTTCCCGATCTGGAATCTCCCGCTGAAGCACCCGGTCAACGTGGCCTATGAGGCGGCCACGGCGGATCTGAGCGATGTGAACATGATTGACCACTACCACCTGGAAGCCTACGGAGAAACCACTGTCAACTATAATCGGGATATCGAAATCTTCCCGGTGCTCAACGCGCTGTTTGAGCATGTGTGGGGAAAATCTCCCTACAGGAGCCCCACGGATATGGGCGTCAACATGGTGGGGTACTGCATCACGGATGATCAGGCCTGTCAGGAAGCCGCCCGGAAGGAAATCGTCCGGCGGTATTACGCCGCCCGGTGCGCATATCTGCAGGGGCATGCGCAGAAGGAGGAAGCCGAAAAGATCCGTATCCTGATGAAGCAGCTGAATCTGGATGACGGGATCCGGCCTGTGATCGCTGCCGCGCGGGCAAGAGCGCAGGAAACGGAGCTGCCGGCCCTGGCGATTGAGCTTCCCGGCGGTGAAATTGTCACAGGGAAGACCACGGATCTGCTGGGACCTTCCGCGGCTGCGATTCTGAACGCGGTGAAAAAGCTCGGTGGGATTGAAAAAAAGGTGCATCTGATCCCGCCGGAAGTGATTGAACCGGTACAGGAGCTCAAATGCAAATATCTGGGCAACCATAATCCGAGACTTCATTCGGATGAGGTGCTGGTGGCGCTGAGCGTTTCCGCGGCGTCGGATCCGAATGCCGCGCTGGCGCTGAGCATGCTGCCCAGGCTGAAGAACTGCGAGGCGCATTCCACGGTTATCCTCAGCGCGGTGGACGACAATACCTTCCGCAGGCTGGGGCTGACACTGACCTGCGATCCCGCCTACCAGACGCACAAGCTTTTCCACAGATAAGAAACAGCCTCCCGGCGAGACCTATCCGGGAGGCTGTTTTGCTGAACATTTCTGATCACGTCCGATCCGCATGGCTGCAGATGAAAGGCGGCAGAGAGCTGCCCCTCATGCCGCAGTCCCGGCCGGATGCGCGGCAGGACTCAGGCGAGGCTTGGTATTTTTCTGCAGCCTTTCAGCACAAGGAGCCCCAGCAGGCAGCAGCTGATGATTTCGCCCGCGCCGACAGTCAGCACCAGGAACCACCAGGCGTCCGGCACGCCGTAGACGCGGAGCAGCACAATGGGTACGATGATTGCATTGCTGAGCACCGGGGGAATCCAGCTGAGCATGGGCCGGCTCCGCAGCATGCGGGTGCCGACGGCGCCAATCAGCGTGGCCAGGCTGCCGAAGATGACATCCCAGAAGGCGCATCCCGTGACCAGATTGGCGACAAAGCAGCCGACAAAAAGCCCTGGAACCGCAGCAGGCATGAGGCAGGGCAGCAGGCAGAGCGCCTCAGACAGACGCACCTGGATGGCGCCGCTGGCCAGCCCGAAGGCTGCGGAAACCAGGGTCAGAACAACATAGAGCGCGGCGATCATGCCTCCGAAGGCAAGATCCCTGGACAGGTTTTTTTGCATCTTTCAGATCCATCCTTTAGTTTTGTTTTAGGTGAGGAAGGTCTCGAACTCACCGCGCAGAGCGCGAAGCGGAGTATACAGGATTCGATGAGAAAAAGCAAGGGGTGGAAAAAGATTTCCGAATCAGGTATAATGGAGGCCAGAAGAAGAGGGAGGTAAGCGCATGCGAAAGGGAGGAGCCATTCTGATTCTGTTCATGCTGATCAGCATGCTGCTGTGGATGCCGGTCCAGGCAGAAGAAGCCGAGTGGAAGGGAGTCCTGAGCGGTACATCCTTTGCGGAGATGAACCAGGACGGTTTCCATGTGCCGCTTCCCGAGGGCGAAGGCTGGCAGGGCGGTGCGGCCAGAGGGATTCGCGGCCTTTTCGCTGAGGCGCTGGGTCAGGATGCAAAGGGCAATACGCTGACCTATCAGGTGATGTGCCAGTCGCTGGATCAGTTTGCCTACAATGAAACCCTGATTACGCGCTACTATAATTCCGTCGATTTTTCGCATCTGCGAAATGTCGTGATGGATCATGTGCTGATTGACGGACAGCCCGCCAGGCTGGTGACCTTTACCTATGACGAGGGAGACGGCAGCTTTGGCGCCCATGGCGGCATTGTGCTGTACGCACGGGAGATGCGGCTTCTGCAGATCCGGATTTATTCGGAGGGACGACGGAACCGGGAACGCAATACTCCCAAGGTCACCCTGGAGGATCTGAAGCAGATTGCGGCCAGAATCGTCTTTGTTCCGGAGGAGGCCCCCATCCGCTATTCGGATGTTTCACTGACGCTCAACTCTGAGGAGGGAATTCATGTTCTCGCTTCGGGCGGGAAGCTGCAGCTTTCCGCGACATACGGGAATGCCGCGCTGGCGGCCACGATCCGCGAGGACCAGGGCGTGACCTGGGAGCTGGTGGACGAAGATACCGGTGAGCCCTCCACGGTGGCTCAGATCAGCTCCAAGGGCCTGATTACGGCGGAAAAGGGAATCGCCCAGATCCGGACGGTGCGTGCGCAGGCAACCTCCGTCGCCTGGGGAACCAGCGCCAGCCTGACGCTGACGGTTCTGCCTGCGGCCACCGGCCTGACCGTAGAGCCTGCGTCGCTGACCTTTTATGCCGAGGAGGATCATACGGAGCTCCTGACCGCCCGGCTCGAACCGGATTTTATTCCCGCGATGGGGATCACCTGGAGCATCAACAAAAAGGATCTGCTGGAAATCATTGACCATGGCAACGGTACCGCCACCGTCCGGCCGCTGTTTGACGGAAAGGGAACGCTGACGGTCAGGGAACCCGGGGGAAAGACTTTTTCTGTTCCGGTGAAGGTTCTGCGTCCGGTGACGGCGCTGGAGCTGACCCGGAAGGGGCAGCCGGTGGCCGGTGCTACGGTGATCTATAACGTCAAGCTGACCCCCTATAATCCGGGAGACCGGACAGTGTCCTGGTCCCTGGATGTGGGAGAGGACATTGCGACCATATCCCGGAACGGGAAGCTGAAAATCAGCAAGAGCGCTCCGGAAGGCACCGTCTTTCATGTCAGCTGTACCTCTCAGTGCGCGCCCGTCCCGGTGGTGGCTACGGATGAAATTGTCGTG
>CAMNCR010000059.1 GCA_946534455.1 uncultured Clostridia bacterium
GGTTCTCACCTGCAACGAAAGAGAGTATAGCATATTTCTGAACTGAATGCAAGATGATTTTTGTTTTTTCCGGATTCACGGAATTGGACCGCCTTCTTCCGCCTGATTTTCCGGAGCGATCAGGCTTTTCTGGCGCCCATGGAACGGAACACAAGCCCTGCAAGTACCGCGCTGAGCAGATCCGCCACGCACTGGGAGGCCAGGATTCCGGGATACCCGAAGAGCCCGGCGGCCAGCAGGAGAACCACCACAAACACGACTCCCTGCCGGCTCAGAGAGAGGATCAGCGCGGGCAGCGCCTTTCCTCCCGCCTGGCACAGGCAGGTGATCAGCATCACAACGCCCGCAAACAGGCTTCCCGCCACCTGCCAGCGCAGCATCGGCACTCCCAGCTCCACCAGCCCTGCGTCAGGCGTCATCAACCTCAGAAGCGGCTCTGCCGCAAGGCATACCCCGGCGGTCATGATCAGGGACAGCCCGGACAGGAACAGCAGGCAGAACCGAAACAGCTTTCGAATCTTTTCCTGCTCCCCCGCACCGGAGAGAAAACCGAAGAGCGGAACACCGCCGAAGGAGAAGCCGACCAGAATCATCTGAACGATCATTGTTACCTTCAGCACAATCCCCATCGCTGCGATCCGGTCATCGCCGAATGGCATCAGCTTCTGGTTCATCAGAATCATGCAGAGGCTGGAGGCAATGTTGGTGATGGCCGCGGTGATGCCAATCGACAGAATATCCTTCAGGAATAACCCCTCTGTTTTCAGCAGCGGACGGACAGAAAGCACGCTGCTTTTCCGCAGTACAACTCCCAGCAGGAACACATCGCTGCAGAAGTAGCCGATCACGGTGGCAATCGCGGCACCGGCCGCGCCCATGGATGGAATCAGCAGCGGATCCAGAATGACATTGACCGCTGCGCCAATCAGCGTACCGCACATGGACAGGCCGGCCATTCCCTCGCAGCGCAGCAGATTCATATGAATAAAATTGACGACGATCAGCGGCGCCCCAAGGAGGAGCACCGTTCCGTATTCCCGCGCAAAGGGCAGCGTATCCGGGCTGGATCCGAGCAGCCGCAGAAACGGATCCCGGATCAGCAGCAGGGCAAGTCCGATGACCGCGCCGGTTGCCAGAGCAATCCAGAAGCAGAAGGCACTGACCCGCTTCACATCCTCCGCCTTTCGCTGTCCAAGCAGGCGGGAAACCAGTGAGCTGCCGCCCTGGCCAAAGATGTTGCCAAAGGCCATCAGGATCATGAAGATGGGGGCACAGACGGATACTCCCGCGATCAGGAGCGCATTCCCGGTCTGCGCGATAAAATATGTATCCGCCAGGTTGTAGACAATCGTAACGATCGATCCCATGACCACCGGCAGCGAAAGCCTGAACCATTTCGGAATCAAGGGGCCGCTCCCCAGGTTGTTCTGGCCTGCATTCATCTGCTCGCTCATTCGTTTCCAATCTCCCCTCCGCGGAGCAGGCGCTTTTTTCGCAGCCTGTGCTCCGCAGCTTCTCCGCGTCGAAACGCTTTCAGATTTCTTTCCGATTATAGCACCTCTGACCTGATTCACGGAAGACTCAAACTGCATCTTCTCCATTCCGTCCCGGAAAAGCGCGCAACTCTGGGCGGGCGGAAGGAAAAAAACCGGATCATCTCGAATACAGTAGCTTGTTATCCCGCGGAATAACCGTCGAATTGGAGATGCTGCTTCATGGAAAACAACCGTTTCCCCTCCCCGGATTGTATCGGAGCCCGGTTCCAGCTCGTTCAGGACCGGATCCGCGCCGCCTGTGAAAGGTCCGGCCGGAATCCGGAGCACGTTCAGCTGATCGCCGTCAGCAAGACCAAACCGCTTTCTGCGGTTCAGGAGGCCTGGGAAGCCGGAGCACGCTGCTTCGGTGAAAACTATGTGCAGGAGCTGACACAGAAGCAGGCGAATCTCCTGCAGATCAGTCCGTCGCAGGCAGCTGACATGGAATGGCATATGATCGGCCATCTGCAGAGGAACAAGGTGCGTTCCCTGATCGGAGCCGTTGCCATGATTCATTCCGTGGACACGGTATCGCTGGCAGCGCAGATTGAGAAGGAGGCCGCAAAGCAGGAGTCCACGATGAATATTCTCCTGGAGGTGAACATCGCTGAAGAGCCCAGTAAGTGGGGCTTTTCCGCAGCGGATGTTTTTTCCGCCGCCGAGGCCGTCTCCCATATGTCTCACCTCCGCCTTCGCGGACTGATGACCTCCGCTCCCCTGACGCAGGATCCCGAAACGAATCGGCCCTATTTCCGCCGCCTGAACCTGCTGGCCCAGGCCCTTTTCACCCGCGGGCTGATCCTGCCCGGAGAAAATGGATTTCCGGTTCTCTCCATGGGAATGTCCGGCGACTTCGAGGTGGCCATTGAGGAAGGTGCCACGATGGTGCGCGTGGGGAGCAGCATTTTCGGTGAAAGAACCTATGCTCCTGACCGCGGCCACGATCCGTCCGTATAGGCAATCGCCCTTCCCGTTGCGGGAAAGAATCCCGCCCGCAAAAAGTGCCCCGGAACATCGTTCCGGGGCGTTTTTCATACAGGCTCATTCATTCACCTGTACGCCGTTTACATACAGCGCATAGTCTCCGATTACATTTTCCAGGCTGCCTTCAAAGCTGGTGATATAGGTGTCCGCGGTCAGGATCCAGGTGCTGGTTTCGTCCAGAACGACATTCACCGTGCCTGCTGCCGTGGAAACCTCCTCGCCTTTCGCGTTGTAAATCTCCCCGCTGACAGTTCCTTCAAACGTGCTGCCGTTGGTCAGATTCAGCGTCAGGCTCGCGTCCTCCCCGACAAGCAGGGTTCCCGCCAGCGCCTGAGCATCCGCGTTCAGCGTTGCAACATTTCCCGCGCCCTGCCAGCCGTCGCTGCAGACGGAGAGCAGGACGTCGCTGCCCTCATTGATGAGGTTCACGCCGGAGAGCGTAATCACTGCGTTCGTGTTGGTTACATGGAACATGTGACCATTCAGGCTGGTCAGGCTGCCTCCGGTCATCGTGAAGGCAGAGGTGCCGCTGTCCGCGTCCCCGCTCATGGATTGATAGATCATAATCGTATCCAGGAAGGTCGCGTTCCCGTTCAGCTGGGTATTGTTCGCGGTCAGCTCGCAGTCTACGAGGGTGATGCTGTTCTTGCCCTCAATGCACACACCCTCAGACAGGTTGCTGGTCAGGCTCGCTCCTGTCACCGTGATATCCGCGGTGGAATAGATGGCCGGGCTGCCCAGGCCGCTCGAGGTATAGCTTCCGCCTTCGACCACGACCGTTCCGCCGCCGCGGTCCGTCCGGATGGCCGCTGAGGAGCGCCCGCTGGTTTCCACGGTCAGATTGGTCGCGTAGGTCACTCCGCCCCCTGTGGTCATGATGCCTCCGGAGCCGTCTCCCGTCGTGGTAATCGTTGAATCAGAGATAACGACGGTGGTTCCGTCTCCCTCCGCGCCGTTCCTGCCGCCGTTTCCGCCATAGCTGAAAACGCCGTTGGCGCCGTCCGCGTCAGAGGTAATCTGCGCGCCGGAGATCGTTGTTGTCGATCCTCCCATGACCAGCACCGCCGCGTTGAGTCCATAAAAGTTGCAGCTGTCTCCGCCGTCGGAGTCTCCGGTTTTACTGACCGTCAGATCCTTCAGGGAAACCGCTTCCTCCGTGCTGATCAGCAGCGCGCTTTCGTCCGCCGTTTCGCTGCTGCAGGTCAGACCGGTGATTTCCGCAGCCTCGCTGATTTCCTGTGCGGCGCTGTATTCGATCGAATCCGCGCTTTCTCCGGGCGCCGTGTTACCCCCAAATCCGCCGGGCGGAGTCCCCATGCCGTTTCCGTCCCCGGGCATCTCGGGAGGGGTACCCATGTCTCCTTCCGGCTTCTCCGGCGGCGTACCCATGTCTCCCTCCGG
>CAMNCR010000060.1 GCA_946534455.1 uncultured Clostridia bacterium
TTCATGCTGGAGGTCATCGAGAACGGCCATCCCATCTTCTTCCCCGCGATGGAGGATGATGAGGACGAGGATGAGGACGAGCACGAGCATCATCATCACGATCATGACGAGGATGAGGATGAAGAGGAGCACGGGCATCATCATCACGACCATGACCACGAGGAGCACGAGCATCATCACCATGATCACGACGAGCACGAGCATCATCATCACCATCACCACCATCATGAGGGCGAGCACGATGCCGACGAGGTGTTCACGAACATCGGCGTCGAGACCGCGCAGCGCTATGAGAAGGATGAGATCCGCCAGCTGCTGGGCCAGCTGAGCGACGAGGAGGAATACGGCCGGATCCTGCGGGCCAAGGGCATCGTGCAGACGCCGGCGGGCGAGTGGTTCCAGTTTGACTACGTGCCCGGCGAGGTGGATCTGCGGGACGGCAGCGCGGACTACACGGGCCGCCTGGTGGTCATCGGCGCGGATCTGAACGAAAAAGCGATTACGGAGCTGTTCCATCTATGAGCATGAGACGTGAATTTGTGCCGGTGTATCTGATCACCGGGTTCCTGGAGAGCGGCAAAACCTCCCTGGCCTCCTCCATCTTCGAGGACGACCGGTATACCAACGGGGGCAAGGTGCTGCTGCTGTGCTGCGAGGAGGGGGAAACGGAGTACGATCCGGCGAAGCTGGAGAAGCACCGGGTGACCCTCGTGAACCTGGAGGAGGCCGAGGAGCTGACCAGCGAGCGGCTGGGAAAGCTGAACCGGGAAATCCGCCCCTCCTGCGTCATCGTGGAATACAATTCCATGTGGGGCATCGACCTGCTGGGCAAGCTGCGGCTGCCCATGTACTGGGACTGGGCGCAGATCGTCAACACGGCGGACGCCACCACCTTCGAGAACTATATGACCAACATGCGCAAGCTGCTGACCGATCCGATGAAGGAAGCGGATCTGATCATCATCAACCGCTGCGGTCCGGACTTCAACAAGAGCAGCTGGCGCAAGCAGCTGCGCGCCCTGAACAGCAACGCCACCATCCTCTTTGAGAACCTGGACGGCTCCATGGAGGACGGCATCCGGGACGAGGATCTGCCCTATGACCTGAAGGCGGAGATCATCGACATCTCCGAGGAGCAGTTCGGCCTGATGTACCTCGACAGCATGGATCATCCGGAGCGCTACGACGGCAAGAAGGTGCGCATCGTGGGGCAGGCCTTCCAGAAGAAGAATTTCCCGAAGGGCTACTATTACTTCGGGCGGAACGCCATGACCTGCTGCGCCAACGATATCCAGGCCTGCGGCTGGGTCTGCAAGGGAGACCGGAAGCCGGACGGGAAGACCTATTTCACCCTGACGGCCACCTGCGAGCAGGTGAAGGGTCCGGACGGGCAGACGGCGCTGCTGCTCCATGAAATCAAGACGGAGCGGGCCAAAACGCCCCACGAGGAATACGTTTCCTTTGTGAATTTGTAAAAAAAATGTAAAAAAATTGTAAAAAAGACTTGCCATACTGCGGAGAGTTAGGGTATAATGACTCTATACTTGAGCGGAGGGGGCGAGCGATTTGGAAGAAACATTCAACACGATGAAGCTGAACCCCATCGTGGAAAGCGGGAATGAGGCGCAGGACATTCTGCTGTATGTCTACAAAGCGCTGCAGGCGAAGGGATACGATCCCATCACGCAGCTGGTGGGCTACATCATTTCCGGGGACCCGACCTACATCACCAGCTACAATTCTGCCCGGAGCCTGATCTGCAGGCTGGAGCGGGATGAAATTCTGGAGGAGCTGGTCCGCTCGTATCTGGATACGCACTGAGGCATGACATGCGGCGCCGGTTTCGGCGCCGATTTTTTGTATCGAGGGATGAGAAAGATGAAAAAACGGGGATTGCTGGTACTGCTGATGCTGGTCTGGACGCTGCTGGCGGTTTTGCCGGCGCAGGCGGCGGACGCCTTTACCTTCGCGGAAAAGAAGGTCACGGTCTTTGAGGGGGAAACGGTTCAGCTCGTTCAGGCCGAGGGCGGCGAGTCCGTGGAGGACGGGAAGATCACCTATCAGTCTTCGGACAAAAAGGTCGCCACCGTGGATGAGAACGGCGTCGTGACGGGCGTGAAGAAGGGCTCCGCCCGCGTGACCGCCACGCTGAAAAAGGGCAAGAAGACCTGGAAGGCCCAGGCGACGATCACCGTGGCCCGCCGGGTCACGAAGGTGACGCTGAGCACGAAGGGGCTGACGGTCGTCGAGGCCGGGGATCCGGCGCTGGCGGAAACGCTGCAGGCGGACACGGGCCTGCCGGTGATCCTGATGGCCGCGGGCAAAACGGCGGCCCTGAGCGCCACCTGCACCCCCAGCGACGCCAGCAACCGCCAGATCACCTTTACGAGCACCGACGAGGGCGTGGCCCGGGTGACCTCGGACCGGAAGCTGAAGGCGATTCAGGCCGGTGAATGCGACCTGATCGTCGCCAGCGTGCAGAACCCGGAGGTGACCGAGACCTGGCATGTGCTGGTGACCACGGCGGTGACGCGGGTGACCGTGGAGGCGGACAGCAAGCGCGTGGCCGCGGGGGAAACGCTGCAGCTGCGCGCGGCGGTGTCGCCCGAGAACGCGACCTTTCCCCGGCTGCAGTGGAAGTCCCGGGCGCCGCAGGTGGCCTCCGTGGATCAGAGGGGGCTGGTGACGGGTCTGAAAAAGGGCAGCGCGACCATCGAGGCGGCCGCGACGGATGGCTCCGGCAAGGAGGGCACCTTCTATGTGACGGTGACCCAGCCGGCGACCTCCCTGAACCTGAAGGAGCGCGAAATCACCGTGGTGGCCGGGCGGAAGGTGACCCTGAGCGCGCAGGTGGGCCCCTCGGATACGGACGATAAATCGGTCAGCTGGTTCTCCTCCGACGAGGGGATTGCCACCGTCACCCGGGGCACGGTGACGGGCGTCAGCGCCGGCACCTGCGAGATCACCTGCGTGAGCAACTCCAATCCGATGCTGAGCGCTGTCGCGACGGTGCGGGTGATTCAGCAGGTCAGCAAAATTACCTTTGAGCCGGCGGGCGGCGTGAGCCTGCCGATCAACACGACGCTGCCGCTGAGCTGGGTGATCGAGCCCGCGGACGCGACGATTCAGGCGGTGACCTTCTCCTCCTCCCATCCGAAAATCGTGGAGGTGGACGAGAACGGCCTGCTCTACGGCCGGAGCCGGGGCAGCGCGGTGGTGACCGCCGCGGCGACGGACGGCTCGGGCCGGAAGGGGACGGTGCGCGTCACCGTGACCCAGCCGGTGGAGGGCGTGTCCATTCAGTACAGAACCTATCACATTCAGCTGAACCGGAGTCTGAGCGTCAAGGCGATCATCGAGCCGAGCAACGCGAACAACTACCAGATGAGCTGGTATACCGGGGATGAGAGCATCGCCACGGTCCGGGGCAACAAGAACGTGGGCACCGTCTACGGCCACGCCGAGGGGACAACCACCGTCACCGGCGTGACGGAGGACGGCGGCTTCAGCGACAGCGCGGAGATCCGCGTCGGGGATTTCAACGGCGCGGTGATCGTGGAGGAGGTCCGGCTGACGGACGGCCAGCTGTGGATCGCCCTGCGGAACGTCAGCGATTTCCCGGTGGAGACGGTGGATCTGCGCATCGACTGCTACGACGCGGAGGGCAATCCCATGATCTGCCACCGGAACGGCTATGACGTGCAGGTGGAGGCCCGCTACACCGGCACCCTGTATCCCCGGGAGCGCACACAGGGAGAGGGCTTTGACCTGAGCGCGCTGGCCTTCGGCGAGGTGGAGCCGGCGACCATCGCGGTCTACATCACGGGCTGGACGGACAGCGAGAACTACCATCGGAACATTCAGTCCGAGGAGGATCGGCCGATGGGATACTGGAGCGGAAACCTGCCCTTCTGACGGAATTCGATCAGGAGGACGGCATGCCGGCCGCAGCACGCGGCCGGCATTTTGGACACGGGAGAGGAGACAGAGACATTGGCGGATCTGGTTGTGATTGGCGCGGGCCACGCGGGCTGCGAGGCGGCCCTGGCGGCGGCGCGGACGGGCCTGGATACGGTGCTGCTGACGCTGAACATGGACGGGGTGGCCCTGATGGCCTGCAATCCCGTGATCGGCGGCTCCGCGAAGGGGCATCTGGTGCGCGAGCTGGATGCCCTGGGCGGGGAGATGGGTCTGGCGATTGACGATACCTTTCTGCAGAGCCGGATGCTGAACACCGGCAAGGGCCCGGCGGTGCATTCCCTCCGCGCCCAGGCGGACAAGCAGGCCTATCAGAACCGGATGCGCCGGGCGCTGATGACCCAGCCGGGGCTGACGCTCCGGCAGGGCGAGGTGGCCTCCATCGAAACGGAGAACGGGCGCGTGACCGGCGTGACGACCGTGACCGGGGCGCGCATCGCCTGCCGGGCGGTGGTGGTGGCGACGGGCGTGTATCTGCAGGGGAGCATCATCATCGGGGAGCACCGGCACGACGGCGGGCCCCAGGGGTTGATGAACGCCTCCCGGCTGTCCGCCGGGCTGGAGGCGCTGGGCTTTTCCCTGCGCCGGTTCAAGACCGGCACGCCGGCCCGGGTGGACCAGAAGACCATCGACTTTGACGAGATGACGGAGCAGCGGGGGGACGACCCCGTGGTTCCCTTTTCCTTCCTGACGGACCGGAGGCTCGAGAATACCTACAGCTGCTATCTGACCTGGACCAACGAGGAAACCCACCGGGTGATCCGGGAAAACCTGCACCGGGCGCCGCTCTACAGCGGCCAGATTCACGGCATCGGCCCGCGCTACTGCCCGAGCATCGAGGACAAGGTGGTGCGCTTTGCGGACAAGGACCGGCATCAGATTTTTATCGAGCCGGAGGGCCGGGAAAGCCTGGAATGGTATGTGCAGGGCATGTCCACCTCGATGCCGGAGGACGTGCAGTGGGAGATGTACCGGACGATTCCCGGGCTGCGGCACTGCGAGTTCACCCGCCTGGGCTACGCCATCGAATATGACTGCATCGACAGCCGGGAGCTGCGGCCGACGCTGGAAAGCCGCCGGGTGAGCGGACTGTTCTTCGCGGGGCAGGTGAACGGCACCAGCGGCTACGAGGAGGCGGCATGCCAGGGCCTGCTGGCCGGGCTGAACGCGTCCCTGAAGCTGCGGGGCATGCAGCCCATCATTCTGACCCGGGACATGGCCTACATCGGGGTGCTGACGGACGACCTGACCACCAAGGGCACGGACGAGCCCTACCGGATGATGACCTCCCGGGCGGAGCACCGGCTGGCGCTGCGGCAGGATAACGCCGACCTGCGCCTGACGGAAATCGGCCACGCCGCGGGACTGGCCTCCGCGGAGCGCATGGAGCGGCTGGCCCGGAAGCGGGAGGAGACGGAGGCGCTGCTGCGCCGGCTGCGCACCACCCGCTTTGCGCCGGGAGCGCCGCTGAACGATTTCCTCCGGAGCGTGGGCCAGCCGGAGGCGGCGGGCGCGCTGAGCGCCGAGGAGCTGCTGAGGCGGCCGGAGGTTTCGCTGGATTCCCTGGCGCGGCTGGATCCCGCCCTGGCGGAGGCCGGCGCGCCGGCCCGGGAGCAGGCGGAAATCACCGTCAAATACGCCGGGTATCTGGCCCGGCAGGATCAGCTGATCGAGAAGGCCCGGCAGCTGGAGGCCGTGGCCCTGCCGGAGGATCTGCCCTATCTGACGATGGAGCATCTGCGCCTGGAGGCGCGGCAGAAGCTGGACCGGCAGCGGCCGGTGTCCCTCGGGGCGGCCAGCCGCATTCCGGGCGTGAACCCGGCCGACGTGGCGGTGCTCTCCGTATGGCTGGAGAAGGCCCGGCGGGAGGCACAGGGAGGCGGCCTGAATCCGGCTTGACACGCCGGGCTCCCCGGTGGTATCATACACTCGCGAAATGGAAAGAGAATAGCACGATGAAAGCGGGTTTTTCCGTGCCGGTATTCCGGTGCGAGAAATCATACAATATCAATATCGGGAGGTTTTGGTATGAAGAAACTGTTTTCTGTGCTGCTGGCCCTGGCCATGCTGGTCGGGATGGCATCCTTTGCCTCTGCCGAGGAGATCGACGCGGATCTGATCGCGGCGGCCCAGGCGGAAGGCGAGCTGGTTGTATACGGATCCTGCGAGGAGGAATATCTGCAGGCCGCCTGCGACAAGTTTGAGCAGCTCTACGGCATCAAGGTGACCCATCAGCGCCTGAGCACCGGCGAGGTGCAGGCCAAGATCGAAGAGGAAAACGGCAATCCCAGCGCGGACGTCTGGTTCGGCGGCACCACCGATCCCTACAACATCTGCGCGAAGGAAGGCCTGCTGCTGCCCTATGAGGCGAAGAACGCCTCCCATCTGCTGAGCAGCGCGTACCGGGATGCGGACGGCAACTGGTACGGCATCTACAAGGGCATCCTGGGCTTCATGGTCAACACCGAGGAGCTGGAGCGCCTGGGCCTGGAAATCCCCGCTGACTGGCAGGATCTGCTCAAGGAAGAGTACAAGGGCCTGATCTGGCTGTCCAACTACAACACCGCCGGCACGGCCAAGCTGGTCATCAACACCATGATCCAGAAGTACGGCCATGACAAAGGCATCCAGTATCTGGTGGATCTGGACAAGAACATCCAGGTGTACACCAAGTCCGGCTCCGGCCCCTCCAAGAACGTCGGCACCGGCGAGTGCGTCATCGGCATCGGCTTCCTGCATGACGGCATCTATCAGATCGTGGACAACGGCTATGACAACATCGGCCTGGTGATCCCGTCCTCCGGCACCTCCTTCGAAATCGGCGCGACGGCCATCTTCAAGGGCGCCAAGCACGAGAACGCCGCCAAGCTGTGGATCGAATACGCGCTGTCTCCGGAATGCGTCAACCAGGCGGACGAGTTCGGCAGCTATCAGTTCCTGGTGCTGGACAACGCCGAGCAGCCCGCGCAGGCGGCTGAGTTCGGCCTCGATCCCGAAAATGTCATGGACTATGACTTCGAGGACGCCAAGGAAAACACCACCACCTACATCGCGGAAGTGATGGAAGCCCTGGGCGCCGCGGCGGACGACCGGTTCAAGACGGAGTAATCCTTTCGCGCGGACGCGCAACGCATATCCACAACAGGGGGACGGTGCCCGTCACCGTCCCCCTGATCTATCTGTGCAGATCATCCGAAAGGGGGTTCAGCCGTGGCCAGGGCTCAGAGCGCCTCGCTGGATCGGAAAAAGCTGTTTGCGGATCCGGTGCTGGTGACCACGATCGTGGTGCTGATCACGTTTCTCGCGGTGTTCATCCTTTATCCGCTGGCAATCCTGCTGGTGGACAGCATTTACGCGAAGGACAGCGGGCTGACGCTGCGTTTCTTCCAGGAGAGCTTTGCGAAGTATACCTTTATCCGGGCCATCACCAACACGCTGAAGGTGGGCTTCCTGGTGGGCGTGCTGTCCGCGGCGGTGGGCCTGCTCTTTGCCTACGTGGAGGTCTACGTCCGGGTGCGCACGAGGTTCATGAGCGGCCTGTTCAAGGTGGTGTCCATGCTGCCGGTGGTTTCCCCGCCCTTCGTGCTGAGCCTGTCGATGATCATGCTCTTCGGCAAGGCGGGCATCATCACCCGGCATCTGCTGGGGATCTATGACAACAACGTCTATGGCTTCTGGGGCATCACCATCGTGCAGACGATGACCTTCTTCCCGGTGTGCTATATGATGTTCCGCGGCCTGCTGAAGAACATCGATCCCTCCATGGAGGAGGCGGCGCGGGACATGGGAGCCAGCCGCTTCAAGGTGTTCACGTCCGTGACCCTGCCGCTGCTGCTGCCCGGCATCGGCAACGCCTTCCTGGTGACCTTCATCGAGTCCATCGCGGACTTCGCCAACCCGATGATCATCGGAGGCAGCTATGATACCCTGGCGACGACGATCTATCTGCAGATCACCGGCGCTTACGACAAGAACGGCGCCTGCGCCATGGCGGTCGTGCTGCTGGCCATCACGATGGTCATGTTCCTGGTGCAGAAGTTCTATCTGGAGCGGAAAACGGCCGCGACCCTGACCGGCAAGGCCTCCCGGGCCCGCATGCTGATTGAGGACCGGAGCGTCACCATTCCGCTGACGATCTTCTGCTCCGCGGTGGCGCTGTTTGTGGTGATGATGTATGTATGCGTGCCCTTCGGCGCGCTGTTCCGGACCTGGGGCCGGGATTTCACCCTGACCACCCGCTGGTTCGAGCAGGTGTTCACCCGCTATAAGGGCTTCAAGGCCTTCCAGGATTCCTTCATGCTGTCCCTGATTTCCGCGCCGATCACGGCCCTGCTGTCCATGATCATCTCCTATCTGGTGGTCAAGCGCAAATTCCGGACCAAGGGCTTCATCGAGCTGGTGTCCATGCTGGCCATGGCGGTTCCCGGCACGGTGCTGGGCATCGGATACATCCGGGGCTTCGCCGGGGGCATGTTCCGGACGGGCTTCCTGCAGGGGCTGTACGGCACCGGCGCGATCCTGGTCATCGTGTTCATCGTCCGCTCCCTGCCCACGGGCACGCGCTCGGGCATTTCCGCCCTGCGGCAGATTGACAAGTCCATCGAGGAGAGCGCCTACGACATGGGCGCGGGCAGCCTGAAGGTCTTCACGTCGGTCACGCTGCCCCTGATCAAGGATTCGTTCCTGTCCGGTCTGGTGACGGCGTTCGTCCGCTCCATCACGGCCATTTCCGCGATCATCCTGCTGGTTACGCCGAACTATCTGCTCATCACCGTGCAGATCAACGAGTTCGCCGAGAAGGGCTCCTACGGCATTGCCTGCGCCTTTGCGACCATCCTGATCGCGATTACCTATGGATCGGTTCTGCTGATGAATTTCATCATCAAACACTTCGGCACCAGCCGGAAGATGAGGGAGGTTGAGGAAGCATGAGCGAAAGGAAGACCAAGCAGCCCAAGGGCGTGCGGCTGGACCATATCAGCAAGATTTATCAGGATCCGAAGACGGGCAAGGATTTTTACGCGGTGCACGACGTGTCGCTGGAAATCGAGCCGGGCAGCTTCGTGACCCTGCTGGGGCCCAGCGGCTGCGGCAAAACCACGACCCTGCGCATGATCGCGGGCTTTGAATCCCCGGATGAGGGCGAGATCTATCTGGGCGGGGAGCCCATCAACGCCCTGACCCCCAACAAGCGGGATACCGCCATGGTGTTCCAGAGCTACGCCCTGTTCCCGCATTACAACGTGTTTGACAACGTGGCCTACGGCCTGAAGCTGAGAAAGGTGCCGAAGAACGAGATTCAGGAGCGGGTGACGGATATCCTGAAGCTGGTGGAGCTCTCCGGCATGGAGCAGCGGATGACCAACCAGCTCTCCGGCGGACAGCAGCAGCGCGTGGCCCTGGCCCGGGCGCTGGTGGTGGTGCCGGGCGTGCTGCTCTTCGATGAGCCGCTGTCCAACCTGGACGCCAAGCTGCGGGTGCAGATGCGCACGGAGATCCGCCGCATTCAGCAGACCCTGGGCATCACGGCCATCTACGTGACCCACGATCAGAGCGAGGCCATGGCGATTTCCGATCAGATCATCCTGATGAAGAACGGCGTCATCGCCCAGATGGGCACGCCCATGGAAATCTACTA
>CAMNCR010000061.1 GCA_946534455.1 uncultured Clostridia bacterium
TTCAGATGCCCGTAAAGCTGCCGCTTGGTCCGGATATTGCCGAGAGGATGCACCACGCTGTCCAGCACCTGCCGGATGGTGGCGCTTTCCGGATTCCGGCGGTAATCGTACACCGATTCCTTCATGTACGCCACCCGATCCACGCCCTGAAGATAATCCATGACGAAGGCGAAATCCTCTCCCCAGGTAAATTCCCTTCCAAAGGCCGCGCCGGTCTTCTCCACCACGCTGCGCGCAAACAGCTTGTTCCACAGCACGCCGTAGAAATAGCTGTTGGCATGAAGGCTCAGCTCCGGCAGGATCTCCTCAAAGGAGAGGGTCGCCTCCCGGTTGGCCAGGTTCTTGAAGCGGGTGGCCGGACCCACATACTCCGTGTATCCGCCGATCACCAGCTGCGCCCTGTTGCGGCTCGCCTGCCGCACCCGGATGGCCACCGAATCCGCCGGAAGCGTGTCATCCGCGTCCACAAAGCAGATCCATGTGCCCCGGCAGGCTGTCAGTCCCAGATTCCGGGCCGCTGAAACCCCCGCGTTTGCCTGCGTCAGCACCTGCACCCGGTCATCCCGCTTCGCCGCCTCCCGGGCCACAGCCAGCGTGCCGTCCCGGCTGCCGTCGTCCACGACGATCACCTGTAAATTGTGCCAGCTCTGTGCCAGCACCGACTCCAAAGCTCTTGCCAGCGTCGCCTCCGCCTGATAGGCCGGAATCACGACGCTCACCAGGGTCTCCTCTGTCATCCGTCCGATCCCTCCGGAAAAGGTTTGAGGCAGGCCGCCGGACCCGCCTGCCTGATTCTGTATCATTTCTCTGCGTCCGCCGCTGATTCCTCCCCCGGGATGCGAATCTCCGGGCAGGAAATCGCCGCCATCTGCTCAATCATCAGGTGCAGCGCATTCGCCTCCGGAGAGTTGACCGCCCGGTAGTAGACTTCCTTTCCCTCCCGCCTTCCGGCAATCAGCCCGCAGGCTTTCAGCAGCTTCAGATGATGCGACAGCGCCGGACTGGACATGTTCATCATCGCCGAAAGATTGACCACGCATTCCTCGCAGTGGCACAGCAGCCAGAACAGCCGCATCCGCGTATAATCGCTCATCAGCTTCATCATCTCCGCCGCGGCCGCAAAGGCCTCCTGGCGGGGCATATGATCCAGCATCCGCTCCGTCTGAAAATGGTGATGGTGCGGTAATGTCTGCAGGTTCATATCTCTTCCCTCCTGTCAGGCTCGCCGGACAAACAGCGCGCGCACGGCATTGAGCACGGCCAGAATCATCACGCCCACATCGGCAAAGATCGCCAGCCACATATTCGCAACGCCCATCGCGCCCAGCACCAGGCAGATTCCCTTGACACCCAGGGCAAAAATGATGTTTTCATAGACGATGCGCATGCATCTGCGGGAAATGCGGATCGCCTTGGCAATCTTCAGCGGATTGTCATCCATGAGCACCACATCGGCCGCCTCAATCGCCGCGTCCGATCCCAGCGCGCCCATGGCGATGCCGATATCCGCCCTCGCCAGCACCGGCGCGTCATTGATCCCGTCGCCGACAAAAACCAGCTTTGCCCGGTCCGGCTTTTCCGCCAGCAGCTGCTCCACCCGGGCCACCTTGTCCCCCGGCAGCAGTCCGCCCACGGCCTCATCCAGCCCCAGCTCCTTCGAAACCCGGTCCGCCACAGCCTGGCTGTCTCCCGTCAGCATGACGGTACGGCGGACGCCGGCCTGCCGCAGCGCGGCAATCGCTTCCGACGATTCCGGCTTGACCCGGTCGGAGATGACAATATGGCCCTCATACCGGCCATCCACAGCCAGGTGCACAATCGTTCCCGCGTGATGGCACGGATGGGCAGTGATGCCGTGCGACTCCATCAGGCGCTGATTTCCGGCCAGCACCTCATGTCCGTCCACTCTGGCCCGGACCCCATGGCCGCTCAGCTCCTCCACATCCGTCACGCGGCTCTGATCCAGCTTTCCCTTTGCCGCCCGCCGGATGCTGGCCGCAATCGGATGCGGCGAAACGCATTCCACCAGCGCGGCCGTCTCCAGCAGCCTGTCCGCGGACATCTCCCGGGGATGCACCGCGGTGACCTCAAACACGCCCTCCGTGAGCGTGCCCGTCTTATCGAACACCACCACGTCCGTTCCCGACAGCGCCTCCAGATAATTGGAGCCCTTGATCAGCACGCCGGCCTCGCTGGCTCCGCCGATTCCCGCGAAAAAGCTGAGGGGAATGCTGATGACCACCGCGCAGGGGCAGCTGATCACCAGGAAGGTCAGCGCGCGGTACAGCCAGTCCGTCCACTCCGGCGCAAGCCCCAGCGCCAGCATCCGGAACAGCGGCGGCAGCACCGCCAGTGCCACGGCCCCGGCCACCACCGCCGGCGTATAGACCCGGGCAAAGCGGGAAATGAAATTCTCCGATCTGGACTTGAGAGAGGTCGCGTTTTCCACCAGCTCCAGCACCCTGGATGCCGTGGAATCGCCGAATTCCCGGGTCGTGCGGATTTTCAGCACGCTGCTGAGGTTGACGCATCCGCTGGCCACCTCATCCCCCGGCTCCGCGTCCCGCGGAACGCTCTCGCCCGTCAGGGCGCTGGTGTTCAGGGTGGACTGTCCCTCCACCACGGTTCCGTCAATCGGCACCTTTTCCCCGGGCAGCACGGTAATGACCGTGCCGACAGCCACCTCATCCGGGTCAACCTTCTCCAGTTCTCCGTCCCGCTCCACGTTCGCGTAGTCCGGCCGGATGTCCATCAGCTGACTGATGTTGCGGCGGCTTTTGCCCACGGCATAGCTCTGAAACAGCTCTCCGATCTGATAGAAGAGCATGACGGCCACCGCCTCGACATAGTCTCCGGTCTTCAGCAGGCCCAGCGCCAGCGCACCCAGCGTGGCCACCGCCATGAGAAAATTCTCATCGAAAACCTGCCCCCGGCAGATGCCCCGGAAGGCCTTCTGAAGGATGTCATAGCCGATGATCCCATAAGGAATCAGGTACAGCAGGAACCGCAGCACCCCCTCCGCCGGCACGAAATGCAGCGCTGCCATCAGGGCCCCCGCCACCAGGATCCGTATGAGCATCCGTTTCTGTTTCCGGGTCATTGCCGACCGCCTCCCCCTGCGACTTATCCAGAGTCCTTTGCTTCCCTGTCCGGAGCGATCAGAGGAAAATCTCGCAGTCCTCCTCCACGCGCTTGCA